>CANRCA010000009.1 GCA_947628985.1 uncultured Bacilli bacterium
GCTAATGGCTCCTTGCTAGGGATTACCATATTGGCTTCCCACCAACTATATATCAAGCGCCGAACTGACGCACCACCATATTAATTTTATCATTTAAATTTTAATCATTCAACATTAATTATCAAATTATTCACAATTAATTATCAAATTTTTAAAATTTAGTTAAATATTATTTTTTTAAAATTAATAAAATGTTATAATTAAATAAAATAAGAGGTAAAAAAATGATAAAAGAATATAAAGAAGTAATAATAAGAATTTGTATTGGAGTAATATTACTTATATTATTAATAGTATCTATAATTGCATTTACTAAAATATATGGAAATAAAATACCTAAACATAAAATTGATAATGAAATAGTTATTCCAAATATAGTAGAAACTTATACTTATTCAACATTAGAATTAGTAAAAGATTATGATAATATTGTTTATTTAGATAATGAAAGTAATGAATTAAGACTTAAAACTAATGATGAAAATTTAGATTATTATATTATTGGTGAATATGGAAAAATATATAAATCAATTGTACCTATTGAAAAAGAAATAGAAGAAACAAAATTTGGTAATTATAAAATCTATAGTGATAATGATAGTTTCTATTATATAAATACTACTAATAATACTAAATCTAATTATTATGTAAGTATTAATCCACTTTATTATTATAATGGTATTAAAGATGTATTTGATTTTTTAGTATTAAAAGATGAAGAAAAATATTATTTATTAAATATTAATACTGATGAAATATTAGAACTTGATGAAAATATTAAAGATGTATTTATTGAAAATGCTTATCCATTTATGGTATCAAATTATCCTAATTATATTATTGTAGAAAATAATGAAAATAAATATGGATTAATTGATAAGAATGGAAATACTATAATAGATTTTAAATATGATTATATTAGAAATTGTATTAATAAAGATGAATATTTAGTTTTAATGGATGATAAATATGGAATTATTAATTCTAAAGATGAAGTTATTTTAAATAATGAATATGATTCTATTTATTATATAGGTAATTATAAAATATTAAATAAAGATAATAAGTATGGTGTTAGTTATAATAATAAAATTATAGTTGATACTACTCTTGATAATAATAAAACTGATCAAGGATTATATTTTACAATATTAAATAATAATTTATTACTTGTAACTCAAAATCAATCTTATTTAATTAATTCTAAAGGTATTATAAGACAAGTAAATGCAAGTTTAAATGAACTTAGTTATAAAGTTAATGATAATGATATAGTTAGTTATTTATATTCTGTTATCGAGAATAAAAATAATATAGAAATTAAATTTTATGATTTAAATATGTATGAATATTATACTTTAAAAATACCTTATGAAAATATATATGATTATAATATATCTATTACATCAATAAATAAAAATTATTATAAAGTGGAATTAGATTATGATTTAAGTGGTGATACTTCTTTAGATAAAGTTTATTATATTGATATGGTTAATTCAAAAGAAATAACTGAAAAAGATGCTTTAAATCAATATTTTGATAATGGATATAGTTTTGTTTTAAATAATAATACTTTATATATTTATAAAAATAATGAACTTTTAAGTACACATGAAAATATTAATGATTATTTTGGAGGATATTATTTCTCTAGTAATAAAAATAATAAAACAAGTATTTATAAAATAGAATTTAAAAATTCAAACAAATAAAAAAATGATAACTTCAAAATTATCATTTTTTATTTTACTAACGGAAGCCTCCGCCTCCGCCTCCTCCTCCGAAGGAACCTCCTCCTCCACCACCGGATGAGAAGCCACCTCCACCAGAAGAATAGCTACTAGCTCTTTGTTCTGCTTGAGATTTTGCTCTAGTTGCAGCGCTTACTCCATTGTAAGAAATATTATGAATAAATATAACATCATTATATGTATCATCTGTTATTACATCTGGATATAAATCTTTAAATTCTTTTGCTACTTTTTCTGCTATTCCAAATATTTGAGCATACATTAAGTATTCTTGCCAATGTATTACTTCTATTGCATTTCTATCTTTAATATTTGAAAAATCATTTAAGAAATTTTTAAGTCCAGATACTTTTAATCCATATTCTCTTATTGAATCATTTACTAAATATTTTCTTCCTTCTTTAGTTATGATTCCTTCACTTACAAAGTTTTGAGTTTGTTCATCTATTATTTTATTAAACCATCTTAATATTTTTGAATAATGATTTTTACACCATTTTGTAAATTCTTTATCTTCTAAAACACCATCAATACTTGCTTCCTTCATCATATTATATAATTCTTTTTCTACTTCTGTTAAATTATTATCTGTTATAAATCTTAAAGCATCTGTTTTATTATTTTCAATATTTGTTTTTTCTATATTTTTATCTCTTATCCATTTTAGAAGAATGGCTCCTAAAAAGTCATTTTTATTTTTAACTAATTTAAATTGACATGCAACCCAATATCCTTCAAATATATTTTTACATGGTATATCTCTAAAATATGGAGCATCTTTTACTTTAGTTATTCCTTTATTAAATTTTAAATTTAGTGTTCCATATGCATTTTTATTAGCACTATAAAAAATTAAACTTATTGGAACAATTATTATTATAATTTCAATTATTGCATCTATAATCGAAAATATTATTTCAAAAAATGTTGAAATAAATGATTTTGGTTTAGAATCAGAATCTACATAATGAGTTGTACCTTCTTCTGCCATTTCATAATAATAATTAAAATCTTGATCTATTTTTGTTTGATTATTAAATGATTCTTTTGGAAATTTTATAAGTACTGTCATATATTCATCACTATCAAGTTCATCTTCATGATTCATTTCTATATATCCATCATATACATATGCTGTTCCACCATAATTTCCATATCCCCATACATCTAAAGTATCTTCATATTCAAAATCACTATGTATTTTTATATATACTTTATCTGGTTTATCTGATAATTCATAAGGTATAAGTGTCCAATAAACCATATCTGCATCATTTAATTCTACTACAAAGTTAGTTATAGTATAATCCATTTCATATGTATTTAGTCCATACTCTGATATTCCAAAACATAATTCATAACCATCTGATATTCTATGTAATCCTGCTTTATATTTCTTTTCACTAAATGAATTATTTACATTCCAATAAGATAATGTTTCAAATTCTCTATTATTAAATTTTACCTTGAAATCTTTTATTTCTGAAGTACCTAAATTATAATATGGTTTATATCCTTCTGTTCCACTATTTAAATTAGCCACCCATGTTTCTTTAATATGAGCATCACCATTATTATCAATATAAATATCCATACTTATATCTTTTATATCATTTGCATATACTACACCTGTTATAAAAAACATTAATATCATTAAAAATATATACTTAATTTTCATATTTCACCTACTTAAAAAGGCATTTTATATAATGCCTTAAAATTTAACTTTAACGTTTTGTCTTTCTTCACTTGATGCTTCAAAGAAGTCTTGTTTTTTAAAATTAAACATATTTGCAATTATATTTGATGGGAATCTTTCAATCTTATTATTTAAATTCATTACACTATCATTATAAAATTGTCTTGCATAAACAATTTTTTGTTCAATACTAGAAAGTTCATCTTGTAATTTATTAAAGTTTTCATTTGCTTTTAAGTCGGGATAACTTTCTGATAATGCAAATAATTTACTAATAGCATTTGTAAGTTCACCATCTGCTTTTAATTGATCAGACATGTTACTTGCAGATACATAAGAATTTCTTGCTTTAACAACATCTTCTAATGTACTTTTTTCATGTTTAGTATAACCTTTTACTGTTTCAACTAAGTTTGGAACTAAATCAAATCTTCTTTTTAGTTCTACATCAATTTGACTATATTGATCTTTTACTTTGTTTCTTAATGAAACTAAACCATTGTAAACTGAAATAACATAAACTACAATTAAAGCTACAATTACTAATACAACTATTAACCAAGTTGGCATATCTTACCTCCTCTATAATATTATTATATCATTAATAATATATTTTACAATAAAAATATTATTGATATTTTTGCATTTGTTTCATTAATTGATTTACTTGTTTTTGACTAGGATTTCTTCCCATTCCTCTCATTAAAGTTTTTATCATTTCTTCACTTACTGGTGGATTTTCTTTTAATTGTTTTTGAAACATTTTTTTAGCTATTAAAAATCCAGAAATAAGTCCTACTACTAATCCTATTACAATATATAATATATCCATTAACATAACTATTTCCTCCTAAATAAATTCTATCATAATGTTAAGCATTTATGCAAGATGAATATATTGTATCATTTAATAAAAAATAATCATGATTATTAAAGTCACATACAAATATATTATTAAAATTTCTTATATTATAGAAAAATGATGGAATATTTTTATTACTTTTAATTTTAATATGAGAATTATTTATAACCATTTTAGTAGATTCATCATAATAAAAATCATTTATAGTATGTGTATAGTTATAACAAATATAACATTCATTATTAATATTTTTTCTTTTAATATATTCATTAAAATCATCTTTTCTTATAGGTACTACTATACTATTAAATATACTATATCCAAGTACTATATCTTCTGTTTTTAAATAATGAATATTTTCTAGTAAATTATATAATTCCTCATAATTATTTTTAAAATTTTTTAACATATTTTCTTTTATTTCAAATAAATAAAATGTTCTCATAACTCACCTCGATTAATATTTTAAAACATTATAATTAAAATATTTGTCGAATAAAATAAAAATTTTAATTATTTTTTATAAAATATATATTGTGTTAAAAACAAATGTTTGATATAATTTTTATAGGGAAACTTAATTGTTGAGTGCTTGCCAGAACTTCTTAAAGAAGGGAGGCTGATGTTATGTCTAAGAAAGATTTTTTAATCTTATCACTTATTCTAATTATCTTTTTATTAATAGCCTTACTTTTTACTTTAGTAATATAGTAACCTATAAAAAAAAGCACTCAATCTAGCATAGATTAAGTGCAAAACCAATATTGGTGAGTACTCAACGTGCGAAATTAAGTATTCCCTTTTTTATTTTATGCAAACTTTTTTTCTAAATACATAATAACATAAAAATTATATTTTCACAAGTCATTTTTCTGTTCTTATTCAAATTTAAAATTTACTTATTGACTATTTTTATCATCTTTTTTATCTTTATCTTCTTCTTTTTCTTCTGTATATTTTGGTTCTAAAGTTACTTCTAATATTTTAGATGTATCTATAATACTATTTTTATTTATTGAATATTCTTTAGCATAACCAAATCCATTAAATGTAACATTTAAATTTATAAGTTTTGCATATGTATCTATTTCATTTCTTGACCAACCAGTAATATCTTGCATTTTAACTGTATTATAATTTGTTACTAAAAATATTTTACTTCCTTGATTTAATATTACATTTTCATTTGGATATTGTTTTATTATTTTATCTCCATCCCCAATTATAATTGCTGATAATTTAGATTCTTTTATTTCTTTTTCTACTTCTTCTACATCTTTATTTATATAACTTTCAGTTGTATAAGTTTGTAAATCATCTTCTTTAGTTTCACCATATATATTTAAATATGTACCTACATTTTTAACTAAATCTTTTACTGCTGTTTTTAAATATTTTGAATTATTCATTTTAGAGACAGCTACATATACTACAATTTCTGGATCATCTCCTGGAAATAATCCTGCAAAACTTCTTACATAATTAGTAGAACCAGTTAAATATCCACCTGAAGATGATGCTATTTCTGCTGTACCTGTTTTTCCTACTAAATCATATCCTTTAATTTTATAATCAGTACCTGTTGCCATTTTACATCCACCATTAACAACACCTCTCATTAAATCAAGCATACTATTAACTGTATCTTCACTACATACTTTTCTTATTTCTTCTCTACTATTTTCTAAAATTACATTTCCTTCACTATCAACTATTTTAGAAACAATATAAGGTTTTACCATAGTTCCTTTATTTCCTAAAACACTTAATGCTTGTAACATTTGTACTGCTGTAACTGATACACCTTGTCCAAATGAAGCAGATGCTATTTCTGTATTATATCTAAAATTAACTAAGCCTGTTCCTTCACTTTCAACTCCATCTATTGATGGATATATTCCTGTTTTTTTACCAAAACCAAGTGAATCATAAAAGTCTTTTAATTTTGCTCTACCTAAATTTAATGCAAGTTTACTTGCTGCTACATTAGAAGATGCCATAAATCCTTCATCATAAGTAATATTACCCCATCCATAACCATTCCAATCTTTGATATTAGCATCATCTACTTTTAATCTTCCACTTTTATATGTATCTTGTCCATTATAAACACCATTTTCCATAGACGCCATAAAACTAAATATTTTCATAGTTGAACCTGGTTCATATGTATTTTGAGTAAATGGATCATAATATGATTTTATTTCTAAAGTATTATTATTAAAACTTGGACTTGATGATACACCTAATATTTCACCAGTTTTAGCATTCATTACAGCAACAGTAGACCATTCAGGAGATGATTCTTCTAAAGTAGTTCTTGCTTGTTCTGCAAACATTTGAATATTAGTATCTATTGTTAAATATACATCATTTCCTGCTATTGCTTTCTTTTCTACATTTGGTGTACTTGTAATTTGATAACCATATAAGTCTGATTGATATTCAATATATCCATTAGTACCAGTTAATTCTTTATCATAATAAAGTTCTATTCCCATTTCTCCTTTATAAGTACCATTATTATTTTTAGCATAACCTAATACAAATGATAAAAAGTCTCCATTAGGATAATATCTTTTAGTACTTGATATAAAATCTATTCCAGGTAAATCTAATGCTTCAATTTGATCTTTTACAAGTTCAGTTATTCCTCTTCCACCTGGACCTAATTCTACTTGATAAGGTGTTATTTCTTTACAATTTTCATTATTATCATCACAACTTTTAATTTTTGAATTTAATAATTTTAATATAGATTCTTTAGACATATTAATAATAGGACTTAACTTTTCTGCAGTAAGTTCTTTATCAACAACATGATAAGGATGTTTTGGATCTTTAGTTCTAGATGGTTCTAAATATGCGATTACTGTATAACTATTTACATTTTTAGCAAGTACTTCATTATCTTTTGAATATATTGTTCCACGAGGAGCAACTAATGTTTTTTTAACTGTATCTCTAGCACTTGCAAAATATGCTAAACTTTCATCATTTACTTTTACATTACCTGTTGCTATATAAATTAATTTAAAAATAATACATAAAAAAATAAAAACAATTGTCATAACAAAAATTTTATTTATTTTAACTGTTTTTATTTTATTCATCTTAGCACCTCTATTTAGAAATTACTCTAATATTACTATTATTATACTCTAAACCAAAAGTATCTGCAACCTCTTGTGCATTATCTAAAGATGCAAGTTCATTTATTTTCATTTGAATACTAGAATTTAATTCTTCTTGTACTGCTATTTTACTTTTTAATCTTTGAAGTTCTGAATTATTAGATTGAATCATAGCTTGACCTATAAAATTAACAAGCAAAACTCCTATTACAGAAAATACTATAATAGTTTTAATAAAACCTTCCCCTTTTAATTTTACATATCTTTTCTTTTTCATTTTATCCTTTCTATAACTCTTAATTTAGAACTTCTACTTCTATTATTTTCATTTATTTCTTCACTACTTGGTGTTATTTTCACTATTTTTTTTGCTCTTGCTTGTAAATGTTCTGGAACAATTGGTAATTTTTTAGCACTTTCATCATCACTACATAATTTTTTAAATACTTTAGCAATTATTTTATCTTCTAATGGATGAAATGTTATAACTGCAAGTCTTCCACCTACATTTAATAATTCAAAAGCATCACTAATTGAACTTTCTAATATATCAAGTTCATGATTAACTTCTATTCTTATAGCTTGAAAAACTTTTCTTGCTGGATGTGATTTATTTCTATAACTTATTGGTACACTTTCTTTTATTATTTCACTAAGTTCTAATGTTGTATTAATAGGTCTATTATTTATAATAGCCTTTGCTATAGGCTTAGCATACTTTTCTTCACCAAATCTTAAGAATATATCAACTAATTTTTCATAACTATATTCATTTACTACTATATGTGCATTTAAAGGATTATCTTTATCCATTCTCATATCAAGTAAAGCATCTTTATGAAAACTAAATCCTCTTTCTTCTTCATCAAGTTGAGGACTAGATACTCCTAAATCAAAAAGTATTCCATCAACTTTTTCATCAATATAATCTTTCATATTAACAAAATTACTTTTAATGATTTTAAAATTATCTGATATTTTGGATAATTTTTCATTTGAATACTTAATAGCATCTTCATCTTGATCAAAGGCGAAAAGAAACCCCTTTTTATTCAATTTCTTTAATATTTCGCCAGAATGTCCTGCATATCCTACAGTCGCATCTATATAAATTTTACCCTCTGATACATTTAAATATTTCATTACCTCATCTAACATTACACTTTTATGCTTCATATGTTGTATCGAAGATATCTTCAGTTATTTCTTCTAATGATTCTTCATTTACTTTCATATAATTATTAAACTCTTCTAAACTCCAAATTTCTAGTCGTTCATTTACGCCAATAATCACACATTCTTTTTGAATATTGGCGTAACGAACTAACGGTGAGGTAATATTAATTCGACCTTGTTTATCGAATTCAATTGTGGAAGCTCCACCAATAAAAGCTCTTTCAAAGGCTCTTACATTCTTTTTAGTAAATTGTAGGTTACTTACTTTTTGCATTATTTTATTCCATTCAACTTCTGAATAGACAAATAAGCACTTATCAAGTCCTTTAGTGATTACAAATCTTTCTCCTAATTCACTTCTAAATTTAGAAGGAATTATCAAACGACTTTTTTCATCAAGGTTATGATGAAATTCACCCATTAACATGATAAGAACACCCCACTTTCTACCACTTTGTTTCACTTCCTACCACTATATTACTATTTTTATAGTAATTTGTAAATAGTTTTTTATTACTTTTTTGTAAATTTTTTGTAAATAAAAAGCATGTTATTTTTTTAACATACTTATTAAATTAATTATCACATTTTGGTAAAACTATTTCTACTTCTTTATCTTTACTTTTGTATTTTTTATCTGAATATTGACTTCCTATATCATGTTCAGTTACTACACTATCATCTACTGTTATTTCAAATAACTTATTATATATTATCACATCTGTTATATTTCCATCATTATTTAAATGAATATAATAATGAATATCATCACTTAAACCTAATTTAAGAGGGTTAGTTTCACTATCAAAACATGCATTTTCTTTAGTTAATAATGAATTTGATACATATGTTTCTTTAGCTAATCTTAGTATTGTTTGAGAATTTGTTATAAAATTATTTTCATTGGTTCTTTTATTTAGTTTTATTAAATAATAAATTCCATATCCTACTGCACCAACAATAACAATAATTGATAATAAATATTTTAATGTCATTCCCTTCTTATCCATATAATACCTACCTTTCCTACTTATTTTTAAATATATCATTACTATCTAATATTATTGTAACTGGCCCATCATTATAAATTTCTACTTTCATGTCTTCTCTAAATATACCTGTTTCTACTTTTATAAAATTAGATAGTTTTTGATTAAATATATCATATAGTTTACTTGCATCTTCTTGATTTAATGCTTCTGTAAACGATGGTCTTCTTCCTTCTTTACAATTTGCATATAAAGTAAACTGACTAATACTTAGAATACTTCCATTTACATCAAGAATACTTTTATTCATTTTACCATTTTCATCTTCAAATATTCTAAGATTTATTATTTTATCAATCATTTTATCTATTATTTTTTCATTATCACCATCAGTAAATCCTACAAGTAATACATATCCATAATTTATTTTACCATGAACTTTACCATTTATTGTAACTTTACTTTCTTTACTTCTTTGAATTACTACTCTCATATAAATACCCTCTCAACTTCTTTTACACTTTTTATTGTTTTTACTTCATCTATAAAATTATACAATGAATTAATATTTTTAACTTTACAGCTAATATCATAAAATAATTCTTTATTTCTATTTATTAAATTAATTGAGTCAACTATTATTTCTGATTTTGTTGCTAGTGTAATTATATTAAGTAGTATATCTGATATATCATCTATATAAACTTTTAATTTAGCTGTATATCTACTTTCAACATTATCTTGCCATTTTGCTTCAATAATTCTTTCACTATTTAAATCTATATTAGGACAATTTTTAGAATGTATTTTAACTCCATATCCTTTAGTTATGTATCCCACTATATCTTCTCCATAAACTGGATTACAACAAGTAGCAAGTGATGATAATATATCTGTAGAATTTGCTATTATTATTCCATTTTTAGAATTACCTAATTGTTTTGGTAATGATGTAATATTTTTCTTTTGTTCTTTTACTTCTAATCTACTTAAGATAGATGAAGGTAAATATTTTAATGTTGCTACTGAAAAATAAATATCTTCAAGTGAATCTAAACTTAATGATTTACATAATTTTTCTATATTTTCATTATTAAATATTTCATTAAAATCAACATTTTTCTTTTTACATTCAGATTGTAACATTTCATGACCTAATCTAATATATTTTTCTCTTTCTTTTTTATAAAAATATGATTTAATTCTACTTTTAGCAGAATCTGTTTTAACTATTTTTAACCAACCTTTAGATGGTGCATGTCCTTTTTGTGTAATTAATTCTACTAAGTCACCATCTTTTAATTCATAATCTAGTTTTACCATTTTAGAATTAACTAATGCTCCAGTTGTTGTATTTCCAACTTCACTATGTATTTTATATGCAAAATCTATTGGTGTTGATCCTTGAGGAAGTTCAATTATATCTCCTTTAGGAGTATATACATATATTTCATCTTTTTTAAGTTTATCTTTTATATTTACAAAGAAATCCATATTATGTTCTAAATCATTAACTTCTACTAGTGCTCTAAATTGTTCTAAAATTTTATCTAAATTATTTTTAACACTACCATCTATTTTTTCTTTATAACTCCAGTGAGATGCAACACCTTTTTCAGCTATTTCATCCATTTCATATGTTCTTACTTGTAGTTCATATATTCTTTTATCTTCACCAAATATTGTTGTATGTAAACTTTGATATAAATTAGGTTTAGGATTTGCTATATAATCTTTAAATCTATTTGGAAGTGGAGGATATTTTGCTTGTACAAGTCCTACTACTCTATAACAATCTTCTACTGTATCTACAAGTACTCTAATTCCTAATAAATCATATATGTCTTCCCATTTTTTACCATTTTTAAGTTTATTATAAATTCCTCTTACAGATTTAACTCTTGATAATATTTCATACTTAATATTATGTTCATCAAGTATTTGCATTATTTCATATTTCATTCTTCCAAGTGATTTTTCTAAATCAGATTTAGTAGAATTTATTCTTTTTAATACTTTATTGTATCCTTCTCTATCAGAATATTGTAATACTAAATCTTCCATTTCACTTTTAATTTTTTTCATACCAAGTCTATGCGCTATTGGTATATAAATATTTTGAGTTTCATCTATTTTATATTGTCTTTGTTCTTCATCATAATTATTTAGTCTTCTAAGATTATGTAATCTATCTGCAAATTTTATAAATAATGTTGCTGGATTACCTGCAAGACCAACTATAATTCTTCTATATTTTTCTGGATTATTTACTTTAAATGTTTGTCTTAAATTACTTATTTTAGTAATAGAAGAAACAATTTCAGCACTCTCTTCTCCAAACATATCTTTAATTTCATCATATGTCATTTTATTAAGAGAAATTGCTTCATGTATTAAAGCACAACCTATAGTTACAGGATCCATTTTTAAGGTTGCTAAAATATATGCAACGTTTATAGGATGAGTAATATAGTCTTCTCCATCATGTCTTTGTAAATCTTTATATATTACTTTTGCCTGTTCGTAATATTTATTAATGAAGTCTATATACTCTTTTTGCATATAAGTATTTAATATTTCAAGTAAATCTTCATAACTATAATCTTTTATAAGAATACCTCCTCTTAAGAATTAATACCTTTAATTTTTAGTTCTTCAACTTCATCATCGTCATCATCTGGTTTTTCTTCACTTCTTTTTTCTAATATCATCCATACTCTTGGACCTATTAATAATGAAGATATACTACCTGCGATTAATCCAATTAATATAACTAAGTTAAATGTTAATATATCATTTAAACCAACACATATTAATACGACTACTGCAACTATAGTTGTAATACTAGTCCATATATTTCTATTAATTGTTTGAATTGAAGATGTATTTACAAGAGATACTAATTCTTCTTTTGTTAAATGTTTTTTATTTCTATATAATTTCTTTCTATTTTCTCTAATTCTATCAAATACAACAATTGTATCATTTATAGAGTAACCTATAATTGTAAGAATTGATGCCACTATTATAAAATCTACTGATATTCCAAATATTGCAAATATAGATAATATTATTAAGACATCATGTATAAGCATTAATATACCACTAATAGCAAAATTAATATTAAATCTTATTGCTACATAAATAATTATAGCGATTAATGAATAAATTAATGATTTAATAGCATTTTTAGTTAAACTCTTAGTAACTATTGTACTTATTTCATTAGTAGATGTTTCTATTTTTAAATCACTTAATTTTTCTTTAATAGTTATTTCTTCATTTTCTTCTAATATTTTATTTAAAACTATATATCCTTCTTTTTTACTTCCAATATAATAGTCATAATCTCTTACATCATAATCTTTTACTATTTCTTTTACTTTATTAAAGTCTATTTCATTTTCTGAAGATAATACTATATTAGTTCCACCAGTAAAATCTACTCCAAAATTAAATCCTTTAAATATTACAAAACAAACACCAATTACTATTATTGATAATGATAAGATAATAGGATATTTAGCAATATGTACGTAATCTAATTCTTTTTTAGTTTTAATTTTTCCAAATAAAGATACTGGCTTATCTTTAAAGAAATTACTTTTAACAAATAAATTTAATAATATACGATATAACATTACTGTTGTAAATGCTGTTACAAATATAGTAATTATTAACATAGTTGCAAATCCTTTTACAGAAGATTCACCAAATATATAAAGTATAATACCTGCGATTAATGTAGTAATATTTGCATCAATTATAGATGTTAAACTATTTTTATTTCCTTCTTTATATGCAATATTTAATTTATCACCTTTATTTAATTCATCTTTAACTCTTTCATTTGAAATTATAATTGAATCAACAGCCATACCAATACCTAATATTAATGCAGCTATTCCTGTAAGAGTTAAAACTCCTCCTACTCCATTAAATATTAAGAATACAAGTATCATATATACAAATAAGCATACACTTCCAATTACACCACTAAATTTATATTTAAATATTAATATTAATGATATTAAGAAAAATGCAATTAATCCAGCTATACCAGTTTTAGTAATTGTTTCTTCTCCAAATGATGGAGATACACTTTTTGGAGTTGCTTCTTCCTCTAATTTAGTTGGAAGAGAACCACTATTAATTAAATCTACTAAATTTTGTGCTTCTTCTTTAGTAAAATTACCTTCTATTACTACTGAATTACTACTAAGTCCTTCATTTACATATGCAGATGAAATACATTTCATATTTCCATCTTTACCACAAGTGTCCTGAGATTCTTCATAACTATCAGTATTTTCATCAAAATCTAACCAAGTTATTAATTTATTTTTACCATCAGGTTTTTCACTTATTTCTTTAGTTACTTTATAAAATTTTTCTACATCTTTAATATCTAATTGTACTTGATATTGAAATGTTTGTTTATTTTGAGTAAGTTTAGCTCCATTTCTACCTAAAACATCACTTGTAAGTAATAAATTATCATCAACATCTCTGAATGATAATACAGCAGTTGTACTAATTCTATTTCTTGCTTCTTCTTCATTTGATACACCTGGTAATTGAACTCTAATTAAATTATCTCCTTCAATTGTTATAACAGGTTCAGATACTCCTAATGTATCAATTCTATTTACTATTGCTTTATAAGTGTTTTCTAAATCATCTTGTGTTAATTTATCACTAGAATCAAGTGGATTTACATTATATAATATTTCAAATCCTCCTTGTAAATCAATACCATAAGATATATGATTAATAATTGGTTTAATTAAAAATAAACCAGAAACTGTTATTAATATTAAAATTAATAAAGGTTTAATTAATTTTTTAACTTCTTTCATGTTTTCCTCCTATATAAGACTTTCCATACTTGTTTTTACTTCATCATTTTTCTTTAATGATTCTATTTTATTAGATACATAATCATTTATTTTGTAATTATCTGCATATAAAATATCATTTATTAATTCATGTAATTCTAAATTCTTTTTATTATTCCAAACATTTTCAACTAAATAATTCCATATATCTACTTCTGTTACAAATTTAAAATTTAATCTTTTGATTTCTTTTAATTTAGAATATAATGCTGGAGATACCCTTTTATATAATTCTTTTAAATCTCTAAATTCAATTTTATCATCCATAACTTTCACCTTTCTTAATTATACACTAGTATTAAAAAAAAGAAAATAAATTTGTAAAACTTATTTTCCTAAATTTAATTTAAATTTTTATTTTTCTCTTTACAAATATTTTTTAAATTACATCCTTCACACTTAGGTTTTTTACTAGTACAATAATATCTTCCAAATAAAACCATTTGTGAGTTTACTCTATTCCATGTATCTTTATCAAAATATTTTTTTAATTTTTCTTCTGTTTTTAATACATCATCATTTAATTTAGTAATGCCAAGTCTTTTAGATACTCTAAATACATGAGTATCTACTGCAAAAGATGGTTCATCAAATAATGTAGCAAGTACTACACTAGCAGTTTTTCTACCAACACCTGGTAATTTTTCTAAATATTCTCTATCATTTGGAACATATCCTAATTTTACAAGTTCACTTACTATAGCTTTAAAATTTTTAGATTTAGTAGTATGAAATCCAATTCTTCTAATATAAGTATTTATCTCTTCTATACTAAGTGTATTTAATTTTTCTAAAGTATTATATTTTTTATATAAATCTTTAGTAGCAATATTTACACTTTTATCAGTTGTTTGTGCTGATAACATAACAGATAATACAAGTTCATAATCATTACTATATTCAAGTTCACATTTAGGACTTTCAAATAATCTATCAAATTCTTTTATAATTAAATCTTTATTCATTATCTTCATCTAACCAATCATAATCAAACATTTCTTCTTTATTTTTTTCTTCTTTTATTTTCTTTTTAACACCATTTTTAGACCATTCATAAATAATTTTATCTATATATTTAAAACTTCTAACATTATTTAAGATAGCTTCTTTTAATGCATCTTTAATAGTATCTTCACTAACACCATTTTCAATCCATTTATTTATCATTTCATATTCAAATGATGATAATGTTCTTCCAATTTCTTTTTCAAATAATGCATATATATCAGTATTTTCATTAGTAGTTTTTTTATTTAATGCAAGTCTATCATAAAATGGATCTAATACTATTTTTTCTATTACTTCATCTTTTTTATTAGTAACTTGCATTTCAATATACTTTTTATTTAATAAACTACTAAATGTTTTAATTATTTTTTCTTCACTAAATCCAAGTTTATTTTGAATATCTTCTGTATTTAAATAACAACTAACATTTATAAAATATAATATAAGTAAAAACTCATCAAGTGTAATATCTATTTCACTTATACACTTGACTATATTACTGTTAATTACAAAATCTTTACTTTCAAAAATATTTCTCAAATCACTCATATTATAATTCCTTTAAAAATTCTATTATTTCACCTTCATTATTTTGTAAATAACCCTCTAATATATTCTTTTCTACTAATTTATAAACACTTTTAATATTCTGTACATTTACATATTTAAAAAATTCACTAATTTTTATGTCAATATCTATTATACTATGCAATTTTAATATATCAATAAGCATTTTTAATTTTTTTTCATTTTTTAATAAATTAGCTGCATTATATAATACTTCATTACTATAATTTTTTAAATCAATTAAATAAATGTCTTTATTATTAACTATTTTTTTAATATTAGAAATTATTTCTAATTCTTTATTTGAAAAAGGTAAATCTGTTTCAATTTGACTCCATATTCCATATTTATTATAAGTTGGTATTATATTATCAAATTTAATATTAAAATATTTAGATATATCAAATCTTTTTAATAGATAAAAGAATCTATTAGGATTAGAACTATCAAATATTTTATCAAGTTCTTTTCTTTTATATTCCTTTGGTACTTCATTTAATAAGCATATCTTCTTACTCTTAATAAAATTTAATATTTCATTATCTAATTCAAAATCTAAAGTACATGAAAAACGTATCGCTCTTAATATTCTAGTTTTATCTTCTGTTAATTTTTTATCAGTATCACCTACTACTCTAATTATTTTACTGTTTAAATCTCTTTTAGCATTTAATAAATCAATTAATTTACCATTATGATCTATAGCAAATGTATTAATTGTAAAATCTCTTCTTTGTAAATCTGTATATAAATCAGAAGCTACTTCAATATCAATTGGTTTATTTTTTTTATATTTATTTTCTTTTCTATAAGTAGTTATAGTATATATATAATTATCATCTTTAATATGATAAGAAAAATATTCTTTAAAGGCTTGCCCTCTTCCTTTAAATATTTTCATAATTTTATTAATTGGTGCATTAGTACAAATATCAATATCATTAGATGGTATTCCTATCAAATAATCTCTTACATATCCACCAACAATATAAGCTTCATACCCATTACCAATTAATTCATTTACTATATCTTTCATACTAATATATTAACATAAATGATATAAAAAGTCATTAAAATATCTTGTTAAAAATTCCTATAATAATATCTTATTGATATCAAAATAAAAATTTTTTTATATAAAAAGAACACTAATATAAATTAGCATTCTAATTATTAATTGTTGAAGTTAAAACTAGACGGGCGCCAACGTGGGCGACAGCACCACCAGTGCTCCTATCGAAGTAGAACTGACCGGCTTGAGGCGTGTCGCCGTGGGCGCCTCCACGAGCGAACCAAGGGTAAGTGGAGTCAACAAAGAACGCGAGGTCAGCAAACCATGTACTTTGATAATATCCATTATTACTCCAAAATGGTCCTAACTCTCCTGTGGCATCTCCTAGTATTCTATATTTATATGATGTTATTGTACTAGATGATGAATATTTATCTATGTATTTTGTATATGTTGGATTTGTTACTATTTCATCCATTTCGCTATCTTTTGGATTGTCTTCCATATATGCTGCCATGTATTCCCATAAGCCACCACTCATATCATAAATCCCACTTATATTTCCTGTTGTACTTGCTAAATATCCTGTTGTTGTATTCCATTGCTTATTTGCTGTTTCACTTGAATCAGCATCTTTTGTATCTGCTGAATATCCTGTTAAATAATTAGCATTATTATTTATTCTGACTTCATCCTTTATTCCATACTTAGAATATGATAAATATGCAACTGCTCCCCATTCTGTATTTTTCATCATGTGACTATCAAGAGTTCTATTAAAGTTATAGGAACTTTGAAAGAATGTTGCAACTGTTTGATTTCTCCATGAATATACATTTGGTTTTATTATTATTTTATCTTCAAGTCCACTTTGATATTCTTCTGTTACTTCTGCTTCTTCTTTGCTTTGTGCTTCATTATATCCAACTTCAAACTTTCCTACCCAAAATCCATTTGATGGTATACTTAAAAATGCTGAATGTGTCATATATTCTCCTTCTTTACATTGTCCACTATCTCCACTTGTCATTGATGTTACACATTCTACTCCATCTTTCTCTTCTGTATTTCCTGTTCCAAATATTATATCTATTTCTTGTACTTGACTTTCTGGTTGACTATCTAAAACACTATCATAATTTCCCATATCAAATAGTTTATATTTATATTTTGGTATCCATACAAAATATGCTCGTATATCTGATTCTGATATTACTTCTCCTGCTGTATATTCTTTACTTGGGCTATCTACTAATATTACTGCATTTGCCCACTCTTTATTTTTATAACTATACCATTCATCATAATCATGAGCATATGTTGCTACTCCTGTATCTGATAACATTACTGGTATCATTTCTTGTCCTAATACTGGATCTGCTCCATGTAATTCACTATCTACATATTTTGTTCTTATTTCTTCTCCTTCTTCAATTGTACTTCCATTACATGCTGTTAAACCTGTTCCTTCTTGTCTTGTTTCACTTTTTATTGTCTTATTACTTTTACTATTTCCTATATCATCTCTTTTTATATCACTTGCATTTGTTTTTATTATTTGGTAATTATTATCCATTACTTGTATACTTATTATCTTTCCATTTTGTGATAATTGTACTTTATATATTAAATTACTTCTTGATTCTATATCTAATGGATTTGATTTAGAGTCAAAACATGTTTTACTTTTATTTGTTAATGAATTTGTTACATATGCTTGTTGTGATGTTCTTATTATATTTTGTACTTCATTTACAAATACATTTTCTCTTGCATTTCTATATAAATTTAATACATTTGGTATTGCTATTATTACTAGTATTGCTAAGATTGCAATAACTGCCAATAGTTCTACCAATGTAAATCCTTTTTTACTTTTCATATATAATACACTCCTATCATCTACGCTACTAAGAAAATTATATATATATATATGAAAAGTCAAGAATAAACAACAAATTTCAGTTAGTATTTACAGCCTAGATAAAAAAAGATAAAAATTTTATCTTTTTTTATTGACAGCGATTGTATATTATGATATAATTATATACGTAAAGTAGGTGTTGTTTATGTTAAAATGTATTAAAGTTGATTTACCA
>CANRCA010000010.1 GCA_947628985.1 uncultured Bacilli bacterium
GAAATTAGGTACAATAATTTTATAACACGTTCTTTCGTATACTCAAGACGTGCCATAAAATACTTAACATTATAACACATCATATAAATATAAACAATATTTATATTTTTTTACCTATTGACAAGAATTATAATGATTTTTATAATATATTTTAAAGGAGAAAAGACTATGATTTTTGATATTAAATATTCACAAGAAAATCCACAATATAGTATGGGAATAAAATTAAATAATGATAATAGTGTATCATTTTATGATGCGATTATTGGAGAAGGTATTTTTGAATTTTATTCACCATTATATGATTATGATAATTTTATTATAACTTTAGATTATGTAGGAAAGTATTATCCTGATATATATTATAGAATTTATAAACATATTGAAAATAATGAAAATCCTATTTATGAAAATATTAGAGATTACTGTAAATCTAAAGTTAATGCTATTCGTAAATTAAAAATGACCAACTAGGCCATTTTTTTAATCATTTAAATCTTTAAGTTCAAATATAATATCTCTAAGTTCAGTAGCTCTTTCAAAATCTAATTTAGAAGCTGCTTCACGCATTTCAATTTCAAGTTTATGAACCATATCATTAATTTCTTTCTTAGAATATTTTTTCTTTTCTATTTTTTCTTCTTCAACTTCATTTGTAATAGCTTCAGATATAGATTTAACAATAGTTTTTGGTATTATATTATGTTCTTTATTATATTTTTCTTGTATACTTCTTCTTCTAGCAGTTTCATCAATTGCTATTTTCATGGCGTCACTTATATAATCTGCATACATTATTACTTTTCCATTAGCATTTCTTGCTGCTCTTCCAATTGTTTGAATTAAACTTCTATCACTTCTTAAGAATCCTTGTTTATCAGCATCCATTATACATATTAGTGATACTTCTGGAATATCTAGTCCCTCTCTTAATAGATTAATACCTACTATTACATCTATTTTACCCATTCTTAAATTTCTAATTATGTTAAGTCTTTCTAATGTTTTAATTTCATTATGTAAATATGTAACTTTATATCCAAGTTCTTTTAAATATGATGTTAACTCTTCACTCATACGAATAGTTAGCGTTGTAATTAATACTCTTTCGTTATTTTCAATTCTTTTATTTATTTCTTCTAAAATATTATCTATTTGATTTTTAGTAGGTCTTACTTCAATAATTGGATCAAGTAATCCAGTAGGTCTGATAATTTGTTCTACTGTTTTATCAACTAATGAAAGTTCATAGTCTCCTGGTGTAGCTGATACATATATTGTTTGATTTAATTTACTTCTAAATTCATCAAATTTTAATGGTCTATTGTCCATTGCACTAGGAAGTCTAAAGCCATAATCAACTAAAGTTTGTTTTCTCATATGATCTCCATTATACATTCCTCTTACTTGAGGAAGTGTAACATGACTTTCATCTATAACAAGTAAAAAATCTTCTGGAAAGAAATCTATAAGTGTAGTTGGAGTTTCGCCTTCATCTCTTAAACTTAAATGTCTACTATAATTTTCAATACCATGACAAAATCCTGTTTCTTTTAGCATTTCTAAATCATACATAGTTCTTTCTTTTAATCTTTGTTCTTCTAATAATTTTCCTTGTTCATGTAATTCTTTTAATCTTGAAACTAATTCTTTTTCTATTCTAGAAGTTGCTTCTTTCATTTTTTCATCACTTGTAACAAATAATGATGCTGGAAAAATACTTATTGTTTTAACACTATTAATTGTTTTACCAGTAAGTGGTTCAAATAAACTTATTTTTTCTATTTCATCATCAAACATTTCTATTCTAATACCACTTTTCTTTTCTCCAATTGGTATTAATTCTATAGTATCCCCATTTACTCTAAAAGTACCACGTTTAAAATCAATAACATTTCTTTCATATTGCATACCTACTAATTTTTCAAGTATTATATCTCTTTCTATAATTTGACCTACTGATAAATTTAACATTTTATTAATGTATTCTTCTTTTTCCCCTATATTATATATACAAGATACACTAGATACAATTATTGTGTCTCTTCTATCAATTATCGCAGCAGTCGCAGCATGTCTTAATTCATCTATTTCATCATTTATTGATGAATCTTTTTCTATATATAAATCTTTTGATGGAACATATGCTTCTGGCTGATAATAGTCATAATATGATACAAAATATTCTACTTTGTTTTCTGGAAATAACTCTTTAAACTCTGCATATAGTTGTCCTGCTAGAGTTTTATTATGTGCTAAAACTAAAGTTGGTTTATCAACTTCTTTTATTACATTTGCTATAGTAAATGTTTTACCAGTTCCAGTTGCACCTAATAATACTTGATCTTTTTTACCACTTTTAATTCCAGCAACTAATTCTTTAATAGCTTCAGGTTGATCTCCACTAGGCTCATATTTAGATACTAATTTAAACATATGTACCTCCATACATAAATAATTTATAATATTCTATCATTATTTTATATACAAAACAAGAAAACTAATCTTTATTATTTTTTACTTTTTAATTTTTATTATACTTTCATAAAAAAATAAACTTGAGTAGTTTATTTTTGGTTACTTATATATTTAATTGCTTCAGTTGCTGCAATAGCGCCATCGCTAGTAGCTGTTACAAGTTGTCTTAAACTTTTTGTTCTATTATCTCCTGCTACAAAGATTCCATCTACATTTGTATGACAACTTTCATCCGCTATTACATAACCTCTTTCATCTAAATCAATTAATTTTTGGAAATTTTGATTTTCAGGAACTCTACCTACCGCTATAAATAAAGCAGATACTTCTAATGTTTTTTCTTCTGTTTCATTTTTAACAACTATACTTTCAAGAACATCTTTTGAATTTAATTTAGTTATATTTGAATTAAACATAATTTCTATATTATCTTTTTTTTCTACTTTTTTTATTAAAGCAACTTCTCCTGAAAATTTATCTCTTCTATGAATTAAATATACTTTAGAACATACATTACTTAAATAAATTGCTTCTTCTAATGCAGTATTTCCTCCACCTGCTACGGCTACAACTTTACCTTTATATAAATTTCCATCACAAGTAGCACAATAAGATACACCTTTTCCTACTAAATCACTTTCATTATCTAATCCTAATGTTCTATTATCTGCTCCTGTTGCTAAAATTATAGTTTTACATTTATAAGTATTTTTTTCTGTAACAACTTCTTTATAATCAGGATTATCTTTTATATCTATTGCTTTTTCAAACTTAATTTCTGCACCTAAATCTAATACTTGATTATATAACTTAGTAGCAAAATCATAACCTGAAATATGTCTTTCTACTGGATAATTTTCTATATCAGAAGTTGTAATTATTTGTCCTCCATAAGTTTTAGATTCTAATACTAATAAATTTTTATTATTTCTCTTTCCATAAATTGCTGCTGTTAAACCTGCAGGACCAGCTCCTATTATTATAATATCATACATAAAATCACATCCTTTTCTTAACTTTTTAAAGCTTTAAATATTTTTTTCCATAAATTACTTGATGAGTAATTTAATATACCTACTTTATATACTTTTAATCCATATTTATATAATAAATAGCAAACTATTATTAAAAGTATTATACTAATAATTAATCCATAAATTGAAAGTTCACCTAAAGTATACATAACTGGAGCAAGTATTCCTGATATAAATGGAACATAAGCCATTATTTTAATAAATAATGAACCTTTATAAATTGATGCAAATATTGATAAGAAATAACCAATCATTAAGAATACCATAACTGGAGTTTGAATTTGATTATAATCTTCCATACTAGTTGTTATACTAGCAAGTACTCCAATAAATAATGAATATGCAAAGAAACTAAGTAGTATCAATATTATAAATAATGGTATTCCTGATAATAATTTAGATGCCATATCACTTGCTAAAAACATATTAACATAATTTCCAATTCCACTAGATGAAGAAATACTTCCAACTATACTTGAAGATGAAGTTGTAAGTAATCTAATAATTAATCCTATTATGCTATATAGAACTAATAGCAAGCCTTGTACTAAAGCAAATACATTAGCTGCTATTAATTTTGACATAAAATGTGCTTCTGGACTAACACTTGATATAATAATTTCCATACTTTTTGAAGATTTTTCTTCATTAATTTCTGCTCCAATCATTTGAACTATTAAAACTATTAAGAAGAAAAATGGTATTACAAATACAAGAGTTACTACACCACCTAATGCTTCCATAAATTCTTCATTTTCATCTAAATCTTCTTTTAATAAAACTCTATTAACAGTTACATTTTTATAAATACTATTTAATACTTCTTGATCAATATTAGCAATACTCATAGCTTTATTTATTTTAGTTGTATTAATTGCGTTTAATATATCTTGATACAATAAAGTATCTACATAATCATAAGAAATAACATCTACATTAAATATATTTTCATAAGTTACATTTTCTACATTTGTAAAATTTACAATTATATCTTTTGATTCATCATCTATAATTTCTTTTTTTAATTCATCTATTGTTTTATCAGATTTAATAACTTTTGCATTATAGTTTTCTAATACATCTAAATAACTATTATCCATAACTTGTTTAAAATCATCATAAACATCAACATTATCAACTACATAAATATTTACTAAATCATCAAAATCTCCACCAAATAATTTAACAATTGAATCTAAATTAATAAGACCTACCATTATAATTAATAAAACAATGTTAATTATTTTAAATGGTTTTGTATTTATTTTTTTCTTAATACTATCTTTTAATAAAAATTTAAATTTATTTTTCATATGATTCACCTACTTTACTTACAAATATTTCATTTAAAGTTGGTTCTTCAACTACAAATTTAAAAACATTTGATGATTTAGATATCTTTTTAAATATACTATCTACATATTTAATATCTTCTATTTTTATTGTATATTCATTTTTATTCTTTTCTACACTTACTACACCTTTAGTATTTTCTATTTCTTCTTCATCAATATCAGCAATTACTTTAATATTTTTTCTTCTATAATCTTCTTTTATTTTAGTAAGTTTTCCTTCTAAAACTACATTTCCTTTTACTAATATTATTAATGAATCACAAAAATACTCAATATGTTCCATCATATGAGATGAGAAAATTATTATAGTTTTATTCTTTTTAAGTCTTAAAATTATTTTTTTAAATAATTCTACGCTAATTGGATCAAGTCCACTAAAAGGTTCATCTAATATTAATAATTTTGGTTTATGTAAAATACTTATTATAAATTGTATTTTTTGTTGATTACCTTTTGATAATTCTTTTATTTTTTTATTCTTATATTCTTTAATATTAAATTCTTCTAAATATTTATCTAATTCTTCTTCTACTTGTTTTTCACTAAGACCTTTTAAAGCACCATAAAATATAGCTTGCTCTAATACTGTTTTTGATGGAAGTAAACTTCTTTCTTCTGTTAAAAATCCTATTTTATCAGAAACACTATAATCTATATTTTTATCATCTAATGTTATTTTACCTTCAGTTTTATCAAGAAGACCAATAATCATTCTAAAAGTAGTTGTTTTACCTGCTCCATTTACTCCAAGTAATCCAAATATTTCTCCTTCTTTTACTTCAAATGATAAATCATTTACTGCTCTAAAATCATCATAATATTTAGTGACGTGTTCAACTTTTAACATATATTAGCTCCCATTCCAGTTTCTATATTTAATTTATTTGCTATATCTTTATTAATATGTAATTCTAATTTACATGTATCATCTGATTTAATAACAACATTATCTAGTACTACTCCATTATCAAATTTAACTTTTACTATATCTTTATTATTTTTATTAAAGGAAAGTAAATCTTCTTTACTCATATGAATATGCGTATTAGAAACTATTACTCCATCTTTTAAATCTATTTTTCCTTTTGGCCCAATTATAGTAATACTTTCACTATTATCTAAGTCTCCACTACTTCTAACTGGTGCTTTTGTATTAAAATATTCATTATCTGAATCTAAAAATTCTACTTGATTATAAGTTCTACAAGGTCCAATTATTTTAATATTTTCTAATGTTTTACCATTTTTTTCTAATGCTACTGTTTCATTACAAACGAATTGGCCTAATTGTACTAAATCTCTTTTTTTAGTAAGTTCATAACCTTCACCAAATAAAATACTTACTGATTCTTTTGTTAAATGAACATGATGATTTGATACTCCTACTAATATTGTCATTTAATCCTCCTTAATTATTATAGTATAATTTTTAGTAAAATACACTAGTATTTTATCACAATTTTAAAACTAAATCATTTAATAATAACAAAGGGAGATGAATTATGATGAATGGTAGTTACTATCAAACACCTGTATTTATAAATGATATTGAGAGGGAGACTGAAGAACCTATAATTTATAATAAAAATTATACTACTGAACAAAGTTATATAGAAAATATACTTAGAAATAATATTGGAAAAAAAGTAAGAGTTCATGCATCTTTTAGTGACTCTGTAGAATGGAGAGATAGAGTATTTGTAGGAGTTATAGAACATGCTGGAAGAGATAACTTAGTAATTAATGATAAAGAAAATGGAAAAAACTATTTAATTCTTATGATATATGTTGATTTTGTAGAATTTGATGAAGAGATAACTTATGCTAAATAGTTAAATAAATAACTTTAATTTTAAATATAATTTTGTTATAATATTTGAGGATGTGATAAAAATGACAAAATCAAACATTATAATACTAATAATTTCTATAATTGTTGTTTTAATTATATTATGTATTATTTTAGGATCTTATTTAGATGAAAAAATAAAAAATATATCTAATAAACTTAATGATGCAGAAAAAGAAGCAATTGATAAATTAAATGATAAAAAAGAAATATTAATTAAACTTATTGAATATACAGAAAAAAAATATAAAATTGAAAGTAAAGCTTTTGAAAATGTTAAAAAATTAAATATTGATTCTTTAAATTCTTTTAAAAGTGAAAAAGTATTAAATAAATGTTATAAAGAAATTATACATATAAAAGAGGATAATCCTAAACAAAAAGAAACTAAAAATTTAAAAGAATTATTAAAACAATATGATGAAATTGAACTTCATGTTATATCTATTAGAACTTATCATAATAAATATACTCTTGTTTATAATAATTTAATTAAAAAGTTTCCTTATAATATAATTTCTAAAATTAAAAAATATAATATTGCAACTTTAATTGAAGGAAAAGAATTAAGTAATAATTTTAATAATGATTTGGAAGTGTAAAATTCACTTCTTTTATATTGTGTGCTTTTAAAAAATTATTTGCTTTTGAAAATGGTCTACTTCCAAAAAATCCATAATTTGCAGAAAATGGACTTGGATGAGCACTTTCTATAATTAAATGTTTTTTATTTGTAATATATTTTTTCTTTTCACGAGCAAAATTACCCCATAATATGAATACAACTGGTTCTTCTTTTAAATTTAATAATTTTATAATATGGTCTGTTAGTAACTGCCATCCTAAATCTTTATGAGATGCAGGACTATCTTTTCTAACACTTAAAACACTATTTAATAAAAGTACTCCTTCTTTTGCCCATGGTGTTAAATCTCCATTTTCTTTATTATCTATATGTAAATCATCATATAATTCTTTATAAATATTTTTAAGACTTGGTGGAAGTTTAGTACCTTCTTGAACACTAAAAGAAAGCCCATGTGCTTCTCCTTCTCCATGATATGGATCTTGACCTAATATTACAATTTTAGTATCTTTGTAAGAAGTTAGTTTTAATGCATTAAATATATTATCAAATGTTGGATAACATGTATATGTGTTATATTCTTTTTTAACATTATTCATAAATTTTTTAAATCCTTCACTCTTCCATACACTTTCTAATATTTTATCCCAATCATTTCCAATCATATTAGCACTTCCTTCTAAGTTTAATTATACAATAAGAATTAATTATTATCATTATAAATATTAAAATATCCGTATATTTCCAAATATAATCAATGTTTATGTTAATTGAAAATGATAGTATAAATATAAATAAGAATTTAAATATTTTAGATATAGTTTTATTATTAAATAAATAATCAATATTACTTTTTAATATATAATATCCACCTAATAAAGAAGTACTTGCAAATAAAATTAAAATAATTATTAAAAAGTAATTTCCAAAATATCCATTAGTATAATAAAATATGTTACTAAGTAATAAGTTATAATCATTATTAATAGGATGATTATTTAAATAAATTAATAATAAACAAGTTACTAACAATGTAATTATTAAACTTATTATATATACACTAAATAATTGATATTTTATAGATAAATCTATGTTATTTTTATCAGTTGCACTAGATATACTAGTTGTACCTATTAATATTTCATTCATAAATATACTTCTTTTTACTCCAATTACTAAACCATATAATAAAGATTTAATATTAAATATGTCTTTAAATAATAAATTTAATGATGATATTAAATCATTAATATGAAAAATTATTCCTAACATACAAACAAATATAAAAAAGAAACATTTGAAGGGAACTACTTTGTTTAATATATGCTTAGTATCTTTTTGTGATAGGCTTACTGTAACAAAAAGAATAGTAAATACAGATAAAAATACACATGATTTATTAATATTAAGTGTATTAATTAATGAGTTACTTAATGTATTAACTTGTACCATTTGAAATAAAAAGCAATATAAAATTATTAATATAGTTATTGCTATGTACTTAAGATATTTACTATTTAAACCATTTTTTAATATAAAGTATGGTCCTCCAATAAAATTACCATTAAATTTTTCTTTATATTTACGGCCTAAGTATGACTCATAATAAATTAAAGATGTAGATAAAAATGAAAATAAAATAATCCAAATAATTGAAGAAAAGCCTCCAATTAAAATAGATGATAAAGTTCCAATTATTGAACCTACTCCTATTTTAGTTCCAAGTGTTAAAAATAAAGCAGATTTATCATTTTTAATTAATTCTTTGATATTTAATTTATAATTTTTACCTTTTAATTTAATGGTTAAGTATAAAGATAAAATAAGCATAAATATAATAAATATTATCCACATATTAAATTTTATTTTTATTAAAAAAAGTTACCACTATTTATGATAACTTTCATTGTTAATAATTTTAAAACTTCTATATATTTGTTCTAATAATATACCTCTAAATAATCCATGAGGAAAAGTAAGATTTGAAAATGATATTAATTTATCACATTTTTCTTTTACAGAATTATTTACTCCATTAGAACCACCTATAATAAATGTTATTGTTCCTTTTCCACTTGAAAATATATTATTTATCATATTAGATAATTCAATTGAATTAATTTTTTCACCTTTTATATCTAAATATATATTATAGTCTTTTGAATTAATATGTTTTATTATTTCATTAGATTCTGTTTCTATATCATTATCTTTAAGTTCTATAATTTCTATTTTATGATATTTATTAATTCTATTTTTATAATCGTTTATTAATTCTGTTAAATAATTTTCTTTGATTTTACCAACACATATAATCTTTATCATTGATATAGTTTAAGTGGATTCATCATAACTCCATTTTTATAAACAGTTAAATGAAGATGTGTTCCTGTACAAGAACCAGTACATCCCATTATACCAATTAATTGTCCTTTATCCACTGTATCTCCTTTTTTAACAAGTAATTTGCTTAAATGCATGTATACAGATACATAACCATTACCATGATCTATTCTAATATTTGTTCCTGCTCCACTATTCCATCCAGTTGAAGCACTTGTTACAGTTCCACTTTGAATAGCAAATATATTTTTAGATGATGTACCAGTTATATCAACACCACTATGGAAATGTTCTTCTCCTCTAATTGGGTGAACACGATATCCATAATTTGATGATATTCTAAATGGCTTAACTGTTGGCCAAGCCCAATAAGTAGTATTTCCATAATAAACTACATTCTTAGCACCATATACCATTATTCTATCAACTGCTTCAGCGATTACTTCATTATTAACTTGAGCACTACTTAAGATTACACCATTCATTTCTTTTGTTGCAAATGTAACTTTTGAAAGACCATTTGAACCTTGTTGTTTAACATAAGATTCATCTGCATTTAAATTTTTATCAAATTCAACTTTTGTATCATATGTTATTGTTTGATATTCTGTTTCAAATGATTCTACAACTATATTTGAAAGTGGCGCAATTGGAGATACATTTACTTCTTGTCCAACTGCTAGTAATGCATTTTCACCAACGATATCTGGATTTGCTATTAAAAAGTCGGATACACCTAGCTCATTATCATAAGCTATTGTTTCAATTGTATCTGTTGCTTTTACTTTATAAGTATCTGTAAGTTCTGTAGTTCCAAATAAGAAATACATACTTAAAGTATCTGCATCTGTAATAATATTTTCATTAGATGGAACATAAGTCTTTTTAATTGATACATTACTATCTAAATAAATATCTGTAATTTCTTTTCCTTCTTTTGCTTCTTCTGCTTGATCTGAATTCAAATATTTTTCATATGCTTCTTCATCTACAAATGCTAAAACTGTATTTTTTACGGCTTTATCTAAATCTTCTTTATTTAAAATATAAAATTTTTTTCTTTCATCTTCATTAATAATTGATACTTCATATCCTTCAATAGTAAAAGGTTCTATATCTTTTATTTCATCATATATTTCTTCTACACTCATTAAATTATTACTATAAGTTGATACTTTTTGTATTTCAAGTCCTGAAGGACTATATACTTTATCAACTTTATATTTTTCTTTTATTTCTTTTTGTTCTTCATCAATTAAGTTATATAATTCATCTTCAGATCTAATAAGTCCTATTTTCTCACCACTTAAATATACTTGATAATAATCATGAATTTGACTTTTTGTTGGTTCAAAAATTAAACTCATATATATTACTAAAGAACAAATTATAACTCCAAATAATATAGAACTAAATGATACTTCTTTATTCATATGCCTCTTCCTTATTCATATAATTATCAAATGAACCTGTATTCATTTTGAAAATCAATGGTACTTTTCCTGTGGAACCAGCTCTGTGTTTTGCTATTAACAAATCAATTTTTCTATTTATATTTCCATCGTATTTACCATATTCATCACTATGTAAAAATAATACTATATCTGCATCTTGTTCGATAGAACCTGATTCTCTTAAATCTGATAGTTTAGGAACATTATCCGCACCTTTTCTTTGTTCCACACTTCTTGATAATTGAGCAAGTGCGATTACTGGAATATCAAGTTCCATTGCAAGTTTTTTAATATCACGGCTTATTTCGCTTACTTCTTGTACTCTTTGTCCTGCATATTTAGAAGAACTTGATAATAATTGTAAGTAATCTATTACTATTAAATCTAAACCATCACTTGAATTTTTAATTTTTCTACATTTTCTTCTTATTTCACTTACTGTAAGTCCACCAGAATCATCAATATAAAATTTTATATCAGATAAAACACTCATTGCTTCATTCCATTTTTTCCAATCAGTATTTTTTAATTTACCAGTTTTTAATACATCACCATCTATTTTTCCAATGCATCCAAACATTCTTCTTGTAATTTCTTCTACACCCATTTCAAGTGAAAAGAATGCAATACTTTTCTTTTCGTTTATTGCTGCATTAAGTGCAACATTTAACGCAAAAGCACTTTTACCACAACCTGGACGTCCAGCAATTATTATAACTTGTTTATTTTGAAGACCTCTTGTGATGTTATCAAAATCATAATATCCAGTTCTAAGACCTGTATATTCTGTCTTAGTTTCTGCAAGTAATTCCATATTTTTTTGCATTTCTGGTAATACTTCTTGTATTTTTTTAATATCTCTTCCTAATCTATCATTATAAACACCTAATATATTTCTTTCAGCATTTTCAACTATATCAATAATAGGATCTTGTTCTTCATAACAATCTTCTTGTATTTGAGTCGCTTTTGAAATTAAATTTCTTAAAATACTTTTTTCAAATATTATTTTAATATAATAATTTAAATTAGCAGTTGATGCTACTGAATCAATAATTTCTGTTATATAAGTTACTCCACCTACTTTGGATAAAGTTTTATTTTTATCAAGTTCATTGCAAACAGTATTTGAATCAACTGGTATATTATTTGTATGTAAGTCTTTCATTGCTTTAAATATTATTTTATTTGCATCACTATAAAACATATCATCGCTAACTTCATCGATGATTTTATCTAATGCTTCTTTTTCTAAAAAGCCACAACCTAATACAGATATTTCTGCATCTATATTTTGAGGTTCTTTTCTTGCCATTTATCCTCCTATTTATTTAAAACAACGTCTATATTAAAACTTACTTTCTTATGTAAATTAATTTTAACTTGATGATGACCTAATGTATTAACTGCACCATCTACTTCTATTTTCTTTTTATCTATTTTATATCCTAATTTTTCTAATTCTTCACTAATTTGTTTAGCAGATATACTTCCAAATACTCTATCTTCTGCTCCTGTTTTAACTTTAAAAACAATTTCTTTATTTTCTAATTTATTTTTTATTTTATTACATTCATTTATTATTTCTTCTTCTTTATCTAATCTATTTTGTATTTCCTTGTTTAATACTTCAACACTTTTATTAGTATAAGGTACTGCAAGTTTATTTGAAATTAAATAGTTTGCATATCCATCTTTAACATCTTTAATTTCATCTTTTTTAGCTTGTTTTTTAACATCTTGTAAAAATATAACTTTCATTTGCAACCTCCTATAAATTTGCATAATTATTATATCATAGTTGAAAATAAAATAAAAGTTGTAATAAATTCTATTTTGTTTTATACTTAAAGTATCATAGGAAGTGGTAATATGGATGAAAAAAATAGTATGCAAATAAATATGTTAGATTATGTATCAAATCATAAAATTGAAAATATTGAAGAAAAACAATTAGAACAAGATAAAAGTATTGAAGTACAAGAAATTAAAAATGAAGTTAATACAAATTTTAATAATAAAAATATCTTAACTAAAGAAGAATATGAAGAATTATGTAGAAAGTATGCAAGAGGTGAAGATTTAACATTAGATGAATTAAAAGCATTAAGAAAAGCTACAGAAGTATATGCTAATGAAGAAGATTTACAAGATTTATTTGAAGAAAAAGGACCTGCTTTAGTACCAAAAAGCAATAATAATCAAACAGGATTTGCTCATACAAATTTTATGTTATATGTACTTATATTAACTTTATTTATTGGTTTAATGGCTACTTTATTTTTCAAAGTTTAAAATAAAAATAGTTAAGTTTTTTTATAAATTTAACTATTTTTTTATTCTTAATTTTTTAAGTATATTATTTATATAACTTTCTCCAAAACAATCATATAATAATTTATTTTTATATGTAATTACAAAATATATGAATGCTCCAACTAATGCACATAATAAACAAGTTATTAACATTGAAATTCTTGAAATAAATATATTTTTTAAATATAAATGCATTAAATATACAATTATAGTCATACAAAGTAAAGGTAAAAAACATTTTCCTATTATTTTTAATAATCCTTTATATTCAAATTTCATTTCTTTTTTTAGAGTAACAAATGAAATAGTAAGTGATAAAGTTGTACCAATTAATGTAGCAAATATTGCTCCATAATATGGATATATGCCTACTTTATTACATAATAACATTAATGGAATATCTAAAATTGCATTTAATAATAATCCTAATGTTGTACTTAAATAAATAGTTTTAAATTTATTTAAGCTTTGTAAAATCATATTAACTACAAAATTTAAATTAGTATATAAAATTGAAAATGGTAAAATTTTTAATATTATATTTCCATATTCACTATATCCATAAAATATTGTATATAATTCATTTGATAAAATTGATATACCGATACTCATAGGAAGTCCAATTACTATAATTATTCCAAGTGATTTTATAAATTGATTATTTATTGTTTTATAATCTTTTTTAACTAAACTACTTACCATATAAGGAATTAAACTTATACCAAGACCAGTTGCTACTGCATTAACTATTAAACATATTTTAGAAGCCCATGTTGCCATTACACTACCTATTGTTTCTGCTTCTACTCCACTATATCCTATATAATGAAGTCCTCTTATAACTAAAGATAAATCAGTCATATTATATATATCTGTTGTAATTGATACAATTATTAAAGGTAAACTAAACATTAATATTTTTTTAAATATTGTTTTATTACTTACTGGATCTTTTTCATCTTTTTTCGGCATATTAAATTTTTTAATATTCTTTTTAATTTTAACTTCTAAATATATATAAGCAGCAACACCTGCTATGAAAGCACCAAATACAGCAATCGCAACACCTATACTTGTTTTTAATTGATATACTCTAATTGCTAAATAAGAACCCACGAGTATAATAGCTATTCTTACAACTTGTTCTATTATTTGACTATTAGTGCTTACGCTAATAAATTTTTGTCCTTGTAAGTATCCCTTTTTAACTGCAAGTAATGGAACTATTAATAAGCAAAAAGATATACTTCTTATAACTAATTCTATATCTGCTATTGAATTTCCATCTGTAGAATTACCAATAAATAAATGAGCTATATTTCCTGCAAATATAAATACAAAAAGAAATAATATTGAAGATAAAACTATTATAAATTTATTACATATTTTTAAAGTTCTTTCTTTTGCTTCATACATTTCTAATGTATTATATTCACTTACTATTTTACTTACAGCAAGAGGAATTCCAGCAGTACAAATATTAATAATTAAACTATAAACTGTATAAGCATAAGAATATAATGCTCCTCCAAGTTCACCTACTATATCATAAAAAGGTATAACGTATATTGCACCTAAAAATTTTATAAATATTAATGAAAATGAAGCTAAAATTGTACCTTCAACAAAAGAATTCTTTTTCATAACTTCTTAATTTAAATCCTTTCAATATTATTTATTAGATTCTTTATAAAGTATCATAGCAGAAAAGCAAAAAACTTGTTCTTCTGCAAAGATTGATACTGCAGTAGTAAACTGTATATCTATTATATCATAATTATTTTCAGATAAAAAATTATTAATACTTTTTTCTAAATCCTTTTCATGACTTTCATCAAAAACTTTAACTTTCATTTTATATCACCAAAAGAATTATAAAATATAAATTTTAAAAAATTTGTCGAATTATTTGTTTTCTTTTATTTTTTTTCTAATTTCATCTAATTTCATTGAATTTGTTTTTTCTATACCATTATCAGTTGATACTTTATTTAAATAAAGACCAATAACAAAAATATATGCTAATATATAAAACCAAAATAATAACATAACTATAGCAGCTAAATTTCCATATACTCTATCGTATCTTGCAATATTATTAATATAATATGAAAATATAATTGTTACAAGTAACCATCCAATTGTAGTAAATATTGCTCCTTTATTTATATATTTACTTGGAACTCTTTCATCTGGTGCTATAAAATATATAAGTTTAATTATAAAGAACATTACTATTAATGAAACTGGTATTTGTAAAAATGTATAAATTGAATTTATTAATGATTGATTATTTGCTATAAAACTAGTAAATGTTCCTATTAAATTAATGATTGATCTACCTAATAAAGGAACTATAATCATAAATGCAAACAAGATAATTATTATAATACTTAAAACTAAAGCTTTAATATATCTTTTTAAAATACTAGAATTTTCAAAATTAAATATTGTGTTACTTGTTGTAATAATAGCTCTACAACCATTTGTAATAACAAAAATACTTAAAAATAAAGTTATGATTGAATCAGGGGTGATAGTATTTACAAATACTGGTTGTAAAAAATTAACAATACTTTCTGGAAAAGTTCTTGATAAGAAATTTTGTATTATATCCATAGAAAGATGAAATGATGTTAAAAAATAGAATAAAATTGATAAAATTGGAATTATAGCTAAAAAGAAAGAATAAGCAAGATTACCTGGCAATATGCTTAATTCTTTTCCAAAAATCAAATTTATAGCATTTTTTATTTTCTCTTTCATTTACTTCCCTTTACTTTTACTAATTTTGTCTAATGAATCATTAATCGCATCATCTATATTCATTTGTTCATTTAAAATCATTGTATATCCAATTGATACACTACATTCTTTGTATGGTAAAGATGATGAGAATTCTCTATTTAATTTATGAATGTATGTTCCTATTTTCTTTTCATCATGACCTACTAAATAAATAGTAAATTCATCTCCATCAGTTCTCATTATTTCACTATTATCTCTTTGTGTTTTTATAAGTACACTAGCTACTGCTTTAATTTGATTGTCTCCTGCTTCATGTCCATTTTTATCATTTAATGATTTTAAACCATTTATATCAATAATTATGATAGCTTGTGGATATACTTTAGTTGAAGACCAAAAATCAATATTATCATTTAAATAATTTCTATTTTTTAAATTAGTCATAGCATCAAAATAATATAATCTGTCTTCTTTTTTAACTTTTTTATTAACAATTACTTTTTTAACTATTCCATATATTATAAATGATACAATAAGTATTCCAAGTACTATATAAATTAAATTACTAACTATGAAATTAAATAATCTATTATTTTTTAATGTTTCTACTATATTTAATACTGTTTGATTTTTAATTTCATTAGAACTTAAAGTACTTAAATAGAAATTAAATAAATTATTAAAATGTGTATTTTTCTTATTTAATAAGAATGAATTATTTAAATTAACATTATCTATATATCTAATACTATATTTTTTAAGTGAAGTATCTTTATAATAATCATAAACTTCTTTTTCAATTATTATAACAGAATCTTTATCAATATTTTTTAACATTGTTTTAACACTAGCAAAATCACTTATTTCAAATAAATTTTTACTAGCCATATTATATTTTAAATTCATATTATTTAGCATATTTACATTAATATTGGTTAAACTATATAATGAGTTAACAACAATATTATTTTCATCATGAGCAATTACTACATACTCACAAGGACCTAAAGTTTTAGAGTTTTCATAATTTTCATTACTTAATGAATAATAATTTAATGCTAAATCAATTTTTTTATTCATTAAAGCATTACCAAGTTCTTTAGTGTCTTTATATTCAATATATTTATATGTAACTCCTGTCATTTCAGAAAATTTTGAAAGATATGTATCTGTAAGTCCTGTAAAATCTTTACCTATCATACCTTCAAAAGGAATATTATCAATGTATCCAACTATAAAATCTTCATTAGTAATTGATTCTTTTTGAAGTTCAGTATAATTTTTAATATCATAATATAAATTTAATAAATATTCATTAATTTTAGAGTGTGCTTTTTGTTCATATCTATAATAAAATTTACTCATTATACTATTTAAATAAGCATCACTTTCTTTATCTGATAATTCTAAACAATAATATGAATATAATCCATCTAAATGATATAAAATTTCATAATCATTTGTTATTATTTCAGATAAATATTTATACATTGGTATAATTAAATAATCAACTTCTTTATTATTGTAAGCATTTTGAAGTTCTTCTATTGTTTCGTAAGTATCTAGTTTTATATCTTTATATTCAGTAAAATAATATGTAGCTGTACTTTTATCTGTTTCTATTATACCTATTTTTTTATCTTGTAAATCAGAAATTTTATTAATACTTCCTGTTCCAATTACAACATAATGATCTTTATATATAGTTACATCACTATCACTAATTGAATTTTTATTTACTAGTTTAATATTTGCTTCTTCAGATGTAATAACATTTAAATTAAGACCAGTATCTTCTTTTAATGCATTAATATAATCATAATAAGTACCAGTTCCATTTAATGAAAATGCAGGTAATAATGGTTCAACATAAACATCAATTGTTTTATTTAAATTTTCATTAATCCATCTTTTCTCAGAATAGCTATAATTATTAACAGTACTTGTTATATAATATAAAGTTCCAAAAAAACCAATAGTTATTAAAACTATAACAATAAAAGCAATTATAATATTTCTTCTTTTTTTATGTTTCATAATTTCACCAAACCACTTTTAAACTATTTTTGTTTTTAGAACCAAACATTGGAAAGTTAGCATTTTCTTCTTCACCAGAATATGTAAGTAGAAATTGAACTTCATAATATGTTAAATTATCTTCTCCTATTTTTTCTAATGATTTGATTGCTAAATCTTGAGCAGTTGCAGTTTTAACTGGCTCTTTAAAATCAATATTTATATATATAATTCTACCTTCAACATCAGTACTAACTTTATTTATAGATTTTTCTTCTGCATAAATGCTACTAATTTCTTCATTTAAATTACTACTTAATTTATAACTTTCAATACCATCTAATCTAGGTCCATATTTACTAGTACTAATACCAGCATAAAAATATTTATAAAACAAAAATCCAATAACTAAAAAACATACTAATAATATTCCAAGTAATACCCATAATACTTTGTAATCTTGATTTCTATTAGTTTTTACTTTTTTTTCAGGTTTTTCAGTTTTATTTTTATTAACTTTTTTATTTTTATTTTTTGTCATTTAATTATACACCTTCCTCGGCTTAAAATATTATACTATATTTTATTTCTTTTTTCCACTATATAGAATTTTTTATCATTTAGTATTATTATTCCCAATTATTTTAATATAATTATATTGTACTAAATTTATTGCTAAATGTCATCTTTTTTAAAGTAAAAAATTAATAAAATTAGTTGACAAACAATAAAATATAAAGTAAAATTAATATTATATGAAAAACGCAGGTGTAGTTTAATGGCAGAACTTCAGCCTTCCAAGCTGCTAACGTGGGTCCGATTCCCATCACCTGCTCCAGTGACGTTTCTGTTCGAACTTTTATAGTTTGAACTTAAATATATAATCAATCCGTT
>CANRCA010000011.1 GCA_947628985.1 uncultured Bacilli bacterium
CTCTTTTCATTGGCAAATAAGCCAAATTTAATTATTTTTTAAAATTTAATGCGGGAAATAAGTCTTGAAAATGACTTTATTCGTGCACTTTTTTGTGTGCTTGCATTTAATTTTATGAACATATTCTAACACTTAATAAACTAAAAATCAAAAAAAATTAAAAAAAATTAGAATAAAATTCCCGAAAAAAAGGGAATTTTATTCTATAATCTAATTTTTTCTTGTCTTCGGGATTTTAGTTTTTAATTCAGTCGAAAAACATTATACCCTAATGATGATAAAACTAATACTGCTCTTTTACTTAATTTACCACTTTTACAATATAAGTAATATCTATCATTCTTGTTTAAATATTTTCTATAATTATTAATAAGTTCTTCGTATGGAATATTAATACTATTTTCTAAGTGTGATTCTTTATAAGAGTATTTATCACTTACATCTATTATTGTCAATTTAATCACCCATTATATATTATGCAAAAAAAGATGAATAATAAACTATTCATCTCCAAAAAAGTCATCAAAGAAATCTTCATTATTTGTTTTATCATTATCATTTACTACAACACTATCAACATCTACATTTACTTTTGGTTTTTCTACATCTGGATAAGTTGGTTGTTGTATTTTAACTTCTTTAGGTGATTCATCTTCTATAAATGTTGGTTTTGGTGTTTTTAATTCTTCTTTTTCTTCATCTTTATTATTAGAAGAATTATTTAAAATATTTTCTATATCTTTTTGTATATCTTCTTCAGTATTTTGAACATTTACATTTTCTATTTCTTTCTTTTCTTCTAATGATTGTTGTTCTTTTAATCTTTCTTCTTCCTCTTCTTTTTCTAATTCTGCTATTTTTTCATCTAATCTTTTAATGTAATCATCTATATTAGCACTCATCATTGGATTTCTTTGTGGATTTGGCATAAATGGATTACCCATAGGCATATTTCCACCAATTGGAATTCCCATACCAGGAAAACCTGGCATTGCTTGTGCATTTGGATCATTTTCTTTTAATTTATTTACATACCCTTTTAAATCAAATACTTTTACATCATGGTGAGGTCTTTGTGTATATTGCATAAGTTCATATTTTTTACCCCAATCAATTTTATAATCATAAGTTAACTTAGTTTTAAAAGGCATACTTCTAAATCTATTAATTATAACTTCTCCTTCTTTTAAAGCTTGTAAATCACTTACAGTAAATAAAGGTCTAATTGGAGGAGCTGGTTCATCTTTTTTAGGTTTTTCTGGTTTTTGATCACCTAAAAGTTTACTAATTTCTTCTAATGCAGCAAGTTCAGTACTCATTAAGTATACAAAATTACCACAGTTACCTTTTATAGTTTCAGCTACATCTTTTCCATAAACTTTATTTAATTGTGAGAAGTTCTGAATAACAAAACTAAATCTAATATTTCTACTACGAGATGCAGTTATCATAGTTTCAACATCTTTTAAAGCTGGCATATTTGCAAACTCATCTAATATAAAGTTAGTTCTAAATGGAAGTTTTAAATTAGGACAAGTTTGAGCTACTGCAATTAATGCTTCATATGCTTGTTTTACAAATATTGTAGCAAGAGCATGATATGTAGTTTTTTCATCATGTACTTTTAAGAATACAGCTGTTTTTTCTTTACCTATATCTCTTATATCAAAATCACTATAAGAAAGCATTTCACTTAAAGCTTCTTGTGATGAGAAAATTCTTGTTTTTGTTCTAAATGTACTCATGATACCACCACGAGTTTCATTTGGAGCATTAATACAAGAAGCTGCTGCTATATAAGCTGGAGATAATTCTCCTTTACTTTTAAAGTATTCTTTAATATAGTTAGAAGATCCTATTCTATCTTCACCTACTTCTGCCATCATATTAATACTATTAATATTTATTTCTTCTTCACTAGCATCATCAAATAAACCTAGAGAAAGTCCTGTAAAGAAGTTAGAAGCTGTTTGTTCCCAGAAAGGTTCAGCTTTATTATTTGGATCTATTAATATATTACTAGCAAGGTCTTGTAAAAGTTCATTTGCTTTATCTGTATTTCCTTCTTTATAAATTCTATATGGATATGAAAATGGATTCCATGCTGCTCCTTCTTTAGGATCACGGAAATTTATTAATATAATTTTATATCCTTTTTCTTTTAATAAAGCTCCACAGTTTTCATAAAGTTCACCTTTAGGGTCAGTAACTATCATACTTTCACCATGACGACCTAATATTCTAATAAGTGGAAACATAAATGCTTGTGTTTTACCTGAACCAGAAGCACCCATAATAAGTGAGTGCGGTTGTCCACTATCATCTACCCATGCATCTACTCCATCATTTATAACTGGAAAACCTCCAGCATCATAAGTATCATCTTTTAAATGAATTTTCTTAATCCCATAGTCTTTCTTCATATCTTTTTCACTCATTAATTTTGAGTAACCTTCAACTTTAGATTTTTTCTTAGTTGTAACCCCAATTCCATCTTCTCTATCAAAAAAATAAGCTGAACAAGTAAGCATCATTGCTATAAGTGATAAAATATAAAATGCAAGTGTTGTAAATAAAAATTCTTTTCCAAAAGCAGGTAGTGGATTTAATCCTCTAAAAACACCTTCTACTGCAAAACTATTTATATTTAAAACAGCTATTGCTATAAAATATAATAATACAACACAAAATATTAAAAATATAACTATATCTTTTAAATCAGCTCTAAATTTAAATTTCATTATTTCACCTCAATCAAACATATTATACTATAGAAAATATTTTTTTTCACTAATAATCTAATATTTTACTACTTAAAATTTGATATTTAAAGAATTTTCCATTATTATTAATTTTTAATTGCAATTGTTTATGTGTTACACTACCAGCTAAATTATTATTAACTATATTTTTTGCTTCTTCATAATTATCATTTTTTATATAATTATCTAATGAATTCATATATGAAATTTCTTCATCTGTATTAGTAGTATAAAATTCATATACATATACATCTGTTGTAACAACTTCACCTATCATAGCAAGCCTTTCAACTGAAACTTTTACTTCATTATCATTTTCTTGACTTACTTTATTAAATAAGAAACAATAATTACTACCACTTTCATATACATAATCAAAATATCCAGGTAATAAATTTAATTCATTTTCTATATTAACATTATATAATTCTTTAAAAGCCTCTAATATATTTTTTTTAGATAAACAAAACACACCATTATTTTTACTATAATATGTAAAATATTTAGTATTTTTAATCTCATAAGCATATATAAAATTCCATAGCATATCTTCTATATTTATTCCACTATATTTTTCATAATCATAATCTTTTAATAATAATATTTTTTTAAAATAATAATCATTCTCTAATTGATCTTTTATTGTTGCATAAGTATTTTCATTTTCTAATTTTTTTTCTGTAATATCAATTTCATTATAATTTGGAAAATTATTTTTATCTTCTGCTTTTTTACTAATTATAGCAACAGGTATAGTGATAATTGTTACAATAACTATTATTATAGATAAAATAATTAATGTGGCTTTTTTTTCTTCTAAGTTTTGCATATTCCTCCTAATATTTTATTTCAAAATGCATACCATCAAAAGTTTTACCTGTCCAAGTACCACCCCAATTAAATCCTGCATCTTTATATGCATATTTATATAATATATAATTTATATTTTCGCAATTTTCTTCTCCTCCAATTGCATTTACAAATCTTTGATATTCTTCAATATCTCTATTAGAACCATATGGTTGATATTGATTACCTTTAATTGTATAAGTTCTATCATAATTCCAATCTTGTGCAAGACCATATGCATGTAAACTAAATCCACCACTATTTTGAGTTCTTTGAACAAAAGTTCCACCATTACCTAAATCATTTACTGTATATTTACATGTTTTTCCATTTGAAAGTGTAACTCCATTTTTTAAAATATTACAAATACTTGAAAATGCTTTTTCAAAATTACTTACTGCATTAGTATTTACATCATAATTTTTATTCCAACCGGCTTCACTACAATTAGAATTAATGATTGTAATATTTTCATTTATCCATTCAGGATTAATTGTAATATCTCTTCCATCAGGTTCATCATTATATGAAAATCCTGGATATTTTCCTACTTTTGGAGCAACACTTGGATAATCTGTTGTTGCTAATGTTCCAGAAGATGATATACTTTCTTCATCTTTTTTGTCTAATTCACTACATTTTACTAACTCTGCTCCTTCACCTTCATATGTTTCTTTAATTATTTGAGCAAATGACATTCCACTTGTTGCTTTTTTATACCATTGATTTTGAATATCAGAACTATAATGAGCTGAAAATATTTTATCATTTTGTATTAATAAATAATCTGATGCCTTTTCATACAATGCCATATATTTAGCTTGTCTTTCAGCAGTTCCTTTTTTTCGATCACCACCTATTAAATAACTAATACCTTGTGGATCCTGTCTAGAAATGCAACCTAATTTAATAGAACAATATGATTGATCACATGTACCACTTCTCATATCAATAACTGTACCTTTAGTATAGTTATTATGTCTTCTTAATGCATAACTAATCGCAGCTACCATTTGAGATAAAACATAATTATCATTAGAATCACTAACTTCACTATTAGCAACACCTACTATATATTCATCAAATGGTACATTTGCTAAAAATAAACCATTACAATCAGTTAATCGAACTGTTATATCTTCTAAATTAGTTTTTAAATAATTACCACAATAACCACCTTTTACTACTGAAGATAAATTATTTTGATATGATACATCATTTTCATCTGTATCTTCAAATAATAAAACTGAATTCAAATCACTTTTTCTATCTACAATTTCTTGAATAATTGTTTCTATTTCTTTTGGAGTAAATATTTCATCATATTCTAAATTAGTTTTATCTCCAGTGTAGTTACTTTGCATAGATGCATAATATGGAAAATGAGTAAATGCGAAACCATTTCTATAATCAAAGTCTCCTTGAAATACGTCTTTTGTTTTAGAATCAACATCTGCTGCTTGATTATATATATCTAAATTTTGTCCTCCTGATGAATAATTACTTTTAGCTTCTTCAATACTACTTAAATCTAAAGAACACTCAGTATCTTCATTTAATGTACTAGATTTAACCCTATTTAATAATTCTTCGTTACTTAAACTCCCTTTACATTCTTCATCATATAAACTACTTGTATTATTAGATTCTATTGCTTTAGCATATGCTTCTGATACGCTACTACCAAATCTCATAAATAATTCCCATCTAAGTATACTAAATTCATTATTTTCTAAAGTTTTTTTATTACATCTACCTATTAATTTTCCTTCTTCTGATGAATCTATTTCCCATGAATAATATGTTCCTCCTGTATTAATTTCAGATTGATCAATTAAATCATCAAGATTATCTTTAGATAAAATTTTACCATTTTTTAATACATCATTTAATGTATCAAAATGGTCAGTAGCGGGTATATCATCATTATAGTCATTTTTATCTACATAATCATTTTTATTTGGTTGTGCTGTATATCCATAAAATATAGTACCAATGATTAATGCTTTATCTACATTTCTACCAGCAGTACTACTTTCTATATATCTAGCAAGTTGGCAAGTATCTTTTATATTAGTACTAAAGAAATCTGTAAATTTAGTCCAAAGCGTTCCTTGACATTCATTATTTGCATTTAATTTATTGACTAAATCTTCATCAGATAAAACATTTCCATTTTCATCATAATAATAATTTTTATCAGTATAAAGTCCAGTATAATCATATTCAACGCCATTTTGAACATAATCACCTTCAGGTATTCCAAAATATGTACTTATAGCTGATGTAAAAGTATCAATAATTAATGCTATAATTACAAAAAATAACAATAATAAAAACAATACAATTCCTATTACAATTAATATTAATATAATTTTTGTTTGTAAATTTAATGATTTAAATTTATTTTTTCCTTCAACTTTACTATTATTTTTAAAATTATTATTTGTTGAAGGCTTATTTTCTACATTTTGATTTTCTTCAGTAATTTCCTCTTTTGTATCTAATCCTTCTTTTTCTTCAAGAGATGAAGTATTATCTTCACTTTCTTCTTCATTATTTATATTATTATTTGTTGGTTCATTTTTAGCACGATTATTAATTGCATCAACATCTTTTTTATTATTTTGATAGGCATTATAAAGATTTGCTGCATCTTCTATTCTATCAGCAAAATTTTTTTTATTATTATTTTCATTAAATTCTTCATTATCCATATAAAACACCCTTTAAGAAAAAGAAGGATTCAAATTAGAATCCTCCACCAGATCCAAATGATTCTAATTCTTGTTGTGTCGCTATTACGTTTATACGCATTCTTCTATTTCCACAAACAAATAAAGCTTGTCCTTGACTATATCTTTTAATTGAATCTTTTTCTTGTTCATTTAAATCTATTAATTTTGATAAATCATCAACTGCTTGTTTTTTAAGTCCCATTACTAAATAGTATGATGCATTATCAAATATTGCTTTTCCATGTATTATTACATTTGGAGCAGCAAAGTCTGTTGGTTGTTGTGTAATTATAATAGTTCCTGTATTATATTTACGACTACGTCTTTGAATTCTAGCTAAGAATTCTGCTCCTAAAGTATTTTGATCAGCAAGAAGCATATGTGCTTCATCTACCATTAATATTGTATTTATTTCTTTATCTAATGTAAGACCCCATGCATACTTTAATATATTAAAGAATAAAGCATTTCTAATATTATTATCTGCATTCATTAATTCACGAATATTGAATACTATAAAATCTGCGTCTGTATCAATTGTAGTTTTACCAGTAAAATAATATCTAAGTTCATTAGTAAGAGGTCTTATTTTAAGTTCTAATCTTTCCATGATATCTCTTTCATGAGTATGTTCAGTCATAGATAAAAGTCTTCCTTTTATTGTAGCATAAACATCATCAAATGTAGGATAATCATGATCTAAAACTTTAGTAAAATCAGTATTATAATCTATTTTATATCTTTTATATGTATCTAAAACAACTTCACCAAATAATGTAAGAACATCTTCTTCAATATCTGGACTATAATATTTCATAAATGCTTTTAGTGTTTGAAGTGTACGAGTTAATATAGCATAACCCATTCCTTCTTGCATTTCTTCTTCATCAGCATCTAATACTACTTCAAGTGGATTAATCATACCAAAATCTCCACCACGACCTAAATCAATAAAATCTCCACCATATAATCTAGTCATTTCTTCAAGTTCACCTTCAGGATCGATTGCAACTATTTTATGTCCATTTCTTATATTACTTCTTAATAATACTTTAGCTGCTGTTGATTTACCACTACCAGAGGTACCTAAAATTATTAAATTAGCATTATTTCTATTATATTCCTTTTTTACTTGATATAAAAATTGGTTAAATAAGATAACTCCACCAGAATAATCTACACCAAGTAAACATGAAAGTCCTGGGTCTTTAATACTATCAAATACAAAAGGATACATTGCTGCGATTGTAACAGATGGTATTGGCGTTCCAAGTCTATCTTCAACATCATTTTTTTCAAATATAGGAAGCATACTTTCAAGTATTTTCTTTTGTTCAAATCTTAATACAAAACCTTTCATACCCATAGCATCTAAATAATTTTTAACTTGAACTTTTTTATTTTCTAACTCTTCATGAGAATCAGCAGATATCAATAAATGCATTTGAAAGTCAAATATTCTTGCTTGAGTAGCAGTTAACATAGAAATAAAATTTTCTATACTTTCATAATCTTGTCTAATTCTTTCTTGCATAGTATTATCTTTTTCATCAGCATATCTTGCTTTCATATCAGCAATTTGTTTATTTAACATTTTTGATAGAACAGAAAATGCTATTGGAATATGTTTAATACATACTTTAACACCTGGTATTTGTGTAATATTTGAAAGATACCCCTCACTAATAACTTTAGGATAACTAACAATTGTCATAACTGTACAATATTTATCACTTATAATTATTTCTGAAGGTTTAAATTCTAAACTTTTTGGTGCTAATTGACTTTTAAAGCTTATACTCATATATTACTCACCACCGTTCCAAATTCTGTAGTTGATCCCCCATTCATAAATCCATCTAATAAAACTCTTAAATCATCATTACTTACTTGTGAAGATTGAAGTCCTGCATTTGCCAAATTAGAAACCATATTTTGAACTTTCTTTTGAATTATTTCAGGTCTTTTATCTTTGAAAAGAATAAAATACTCAGTATCTGTTACATTTACTTCTTTACTCATAAATAAATTAGCCTTTTCAATATCTTCTCTTATAAGTTTTCTAATTGATTGTACTTGTACTGAATTATATAATAATTTTAATTGTGCTAAATATACATTAATATCAACAGGTCTATCAGATATAATTAACCAAAAAGGATAATCAATAGTATTATAGAAATTTCTTAAATTAAATATTGCATTATTTTGAGATTGATAATCCAAAATAAATATATTTCTAGGTCTTACTTTTACACCAGTAACTCTAAAGCCATTTTCAAGAATAATTTCTCCATTCTCTATAGCCCTGATTGGTAACCAATCTTCAGCATATTTTTTTAATTGATTAGCTTTCTTTGAATTCACTACTAGCACACCATCCTTTCCATTGATACTTCCTTTGACTCATATAAAATAAATACATTTCTTGTAAAAATACTAATACATTATGATAATTTGCAACTGGTATTATAAGAAATACACTTATTCCTATTGGCAATAACTTAATAAATAGAAGTAAAATTGAGTCCCCTTGAAAAGCAAATAGAAATATTAAAGTTAATGATGCACCTAATATTAATAAACCTAAATCAAAAGGTCTTAATACATTAAATATTAATTGTCCATTCTTACTATTTGCTGGTATTAAATACTGATTCATATTCCTTTTTCCTTTCTTTTATCTAATTTATATTATTGAAGATGACTTGATTTTTGATCTCTATGACGAGCTGGTTTATTATCATATTGATATTGAGTTTGTTTAAATTCTGATTTAGCTGCTTTATATCTTGATCTACCACCTTCGCCTTTAAATGTAGATGACTTATGCTTACTATCAACTCTACTATCATAATCTTTAGTTGCATTAATTACTCTTTGATCACTATTAATTTTTTCATTAGTCATAATATATTCATGATGTTCCTTCTTATAAGCAGATCTTCTTTCTTCTCTCTTTTCAACAAGATCTTGTTGTGCTTTTGTTCTTTGATCAGATAATTCTTGTCTTTTAGCTGCAATACGTTCATTTATTTTTGCATCATATTCTGCTTTTTGTGGTTTTAATTGATCCATTTTTTGTTGGGCAGCTTCAAAATCTGCTTGAGCAATTCTTTGTTCATCAGGAGTTCTTGCTTCACTTAACAATTGACTAGCGGCTTCTAAATCCTTACTACTTGTATTATAATCGTTTATAAAACTATTATAGTCTGGAATTTCATTTGCAACTTCTTGTCTAGCAGTGGCTGTTGCTTGAGCAATTTTTTCACTATAAGCATTCTCACCCCAGTTAGCTTCAAAGTTATTTTGTTCTTGTAAATAATCATTATCATATTCAAGCATTTGTGTTGCATATTGCTCTTCATCACCATAATTAACATCATAATCATTCTTAAGATCTAAAAGTGAAGCAGTTTCATTTCTAGCAGCCATCATATTTGCAAGAGCTTTACCTGTATCAGCCCATCTTTGTGATTGAGCTGCTTGCCTTTGTGGAATTCCAAGAGCACTTTCTGCTCCATGCTTCATATATTCTCCAACTCCACCCATTCTTGCTAAATTTAAAGCATTTTCACGAGATGCTTTTTTGTTTTCACTTGTATTTTTAAAGAAATCTGCAACATTATTTCCTTTACTTCCAGCACCATATCCTTTAACTGCTCCACTAACAGCATTTAATGCACCACCTGCAAAACCTAATCCAGCTGCACTTGCAGCAGTTATACCACCTGCAAATCCAACAGCACTACCAACAAGTCCACCTACAAACTTTCCAAATCCGCCTTTTCCATCTCCTGCCATATGTGTTCCTAAAACTTCATCAATAAATTTTGGAATAATATTAACAGCTTGAAAAGCAGATACTACGATTATAATTGTTACCCAAAATTGTTGCATGAATGAAGCATTTTCAGTACTACTAGCAAAATCACCAAAAAATGATCCTATATTAATATAAAATTTACTTATGAATACTATAACTATAAACATAGTTAATATTCTAATAAAAGCTTCTATATATGTTGAAAAATATTTTTTTATATATGTTTGAAAAACACTAGATTTTATACCACCATCAATAATAGTGACAATCGCAATTGGAGCTAAAATTTGTAAAATTAAAAGTTTAAACATTCGAACTCCAATAGCTATTGAAACTTTTACAATGCTATAAACTAAATAAATTCCTACTATTCCACTTATTCCCCATATATATTCTATCTTCTTATCTATTTCACTAGATAAATCAGATAAATTTGAAAATTTACATTCTTCTCCATCACAAATTGTATTAACAACTGTAGGCGCATTTTGAGGATTTTTAACATCATGTACAAAAATAGTAATTGTTTTTAAAGCCACAAAGTCACCTAAATCAGTTAATTTTTCATCTAAATCTTTTGATGAACCATAAATAAATCTTACTAATAATCCTTCATCTCTATTTCCACTTGTGGTAATATCAGCAATTTGCTTTAATACAACAAAATCTCTACCTTCTGGAACACCTGTAAAAAGCATTCCAACTTCATTAAATACATCAAAAACAAAGTTATATCCTATTAAAAACGCAGCCGTTATAAAAATATTTATTAATAATTTCGAACCTTCTTTAGGTGCATTTTCTGGATTAATAAGCCAACTTATAAAGGATGTTGCTAGTTTAAATACAACTAATACCATTATTACTGCTTGTAATCTATCTACTATTGGAGATACTATTCCAAATAAACTAGAAAAATCTAATTGTGTTATTAAAAGAAACAAATTAAAACAGTATGATACAAGATTGTATATACCACCATCTAGTATTAACATTATTGTTAAGAATGGATGATCCATCCAAGAACCAGATAATAAATTTATTAATGATGTTAAAAACAACATTTTCTTCACTCCAATTCATTAAATCTTTTTAATTATATCATAATTTATTAATAAATTAAATAATTTTTATTATTCTACCATAATTTTATCATATTGCATTATAAAAAAAAAGAGTTATTTTCTATAACTCCACATTATGATAAACATTACTTACATCATCTAGTTCATCTAACATATCTAATAGTTTATTAAATTTCTCTTTATCTTCATCTGATAATTTAACTGTATCATTTGGGAAATATGATATTTCATCTATTTCAAATGTTACACCAGAAAATGCTGTTTCTAATGCTTTTTTAGCATTATTTAAATCTGCTACTTCAGTATAAACAACAATTGTATCATCTTCTACTTCAATATCATTTACATCTACATCTGCATTAATTAAAGCATCCATTACTTCTTCTTCACTATGTCCTTTAATTCCTACAACTCCTAAATGTTCATACATAAAACTTACTGCGCCTTGTCCTGCCATTTTAGCACCACATTTATTAAATACAGTTTTAACAAATGTTAATGATCTATTAGGATTATCTGTTAAACATTTAATAATTAATGAACTTCCTCCTTGTGCAAATGCTTCATATTCAACAGTTTCATAGTTTTCTGCTTGTCCTTTTTTAACTTTTTCAATATTTCTATTGATTACATCTGCTGGAACTTGTTCTTTTTTAGCTTTTTCAACAACCCTTCTTAAAACATCATTGTTAATAGGATCTGGATTTCCTTTAGCAGCTTTCATAATTTCCTTTGCATAAATTGAATATAATTTTGATTTTTTTGCTGCAGTTGCAGCCATAGCTTTTGCTCTTACTTCATGAGCTCTTCCCATAATTAATTCCTCCTTTTAAATTTATTAAATTTTTTTAAAGTCTATTTTGTGCACTTTCTCTTTTAGAATTTTCATAATCAGCATTAACTTGATCTAATACTTTTTTATATGTTTCATCATGCATAGCAGCTAATAATATAGTTATATAATATTTAACTCCTTCTGCTTCTTCTTCTTTTATTTCTCCATTTTCAACTCTATCTATAAAAGATTTAGCTGTTTCAAATAAAGAATTAATAGCAAAATTATCATGTAAAGATACAATTTCTTCTCTAGTTTGGGGTCTTTCTAATAATTTATTTAAATATTCTTTTTGTGCTAATAAGTAAGTATCTCTTAATTTCTCTAAATCATTACTACTTTCTTGCAAATTTCCTAAATCTATCATGATTCCTCCTAATCTAAATTTGTAATTTCTTCTACTATTTTAGCATATTCTTTATAATTTTCAAAATTATTATTAATATTTTCTAATAAAAATTCTTTTGAATCATCTCTTGCTTGTAAAAGTATTTTCATATCTTGATGTAAATTTGCTACTTTAAAGTCCATTTCTCCACTTTGTTTTACACCAAATAAATCTCCTTCTCCACGCATTTCAAAATCTTTTTCTGTTATATAAAATCCATCATTACTTTCACTTAATACTTTTAATCTTTCATTATCTTCACTTCCAATTAACACACAAGTAGAATCAAATTCATTTCTTCCTACTCTTCCTCTTAATTGATGAAGTGTTGCTATTCCAAATCTTTCAGCATCAAATATAACTATCATAGTAGCATTTTTAATATCAATACCTACTTCTATTACAGTTGTAGATATTAATACATCTATTTTTCCATCTTTAAAGTCATTCATTATTTTATCTTTATCATTTTTAGATAATTTACCATGCATAATCGCACTTTTTACATTACCTTTAAAATAAAGTTCTATATTTCTTTTAATTTCATTTACTGTTGTTAAATCAAGTACATCATTATCTTCAATTAATGGAGATACTATAAATACTTGATGATTATTATCAATTTCATTTTTCATCATTTCATAAACTGAAACTAATTCTTTATTACTTTTAATAATTGTTTTAACATCTTTTCTACCTTCTGGTTTTGTTTTTATATTTGATATATCCATATCTCCATATATAGTTAATGCAAATGTTCTAGGTATTGGTGTCGCAGACATATATAATGTATCAGGAAGTAATCCTTTATTTTTTAAATTTGCTCTTTGATTTACTCCAAATCTATGTTGTTCATCTGTTATAACTAAACCTAAATTTTTAAATACTACATTTTCTGAAAGTAATGCATGTGTCCCTATTATTAAATCTATTTTACCTATTTGAAGTTTTTCTATTATTTCATCTTTTTCTTTCTTTTTCATACTTCCTACAAGTAATTCAACTTTCATTTTAGTTTTTGATAATATATTTTTAATACTTTCATAGTGTTGTGTTGCGAGTATTTCAGTTGGTGCCATTAAAGCAGTTTGTCTTTTAGATAAATAATTTATAAAAGATGCCACTATTGATACTATTGTTTTACCAGAACCAACATCTCCTTGTAACATTCTATTCATTCTTTTACTAGATGTCATATCTTTATATATATCTTCTATTGCTTTATTTTGATCAATTGTAAGTTCAAAAGGAAGTGTTCTTATAAAATCATTTATATCTTTTGGATCTATGTTTCTAATGTAACTTACTTTATTTTCTTTATTCATTTCTTTCATATAATTTATTTTAAACATAAATTCAAATAATTCTTCATATTTTAATTTTATTAATGCTTGTTTTACTTCTTCTTCATTTTTAGGATTATGAATCATATTAACAGCTTCTTTTTTAGAAATAAAATTATATTTTAAATTTAAATAATCTGGTACATAATCTATATAATTATCATATTTAAGTAGTGCTTCATTTATATATTTTTTTAATGCTTTACTAGTAAGTCCACTTGTTAAATGATATACACTTTCAATTGAACCCGTTTTTAATTTTTCAAATTTAATGTCTGAAGCGATAACTGTATTTTTTGGCTTATCATATTTTCCAAATACTGTTATAACTGATCCTGGAGTTAAATGTGTTTTTAAAAAAGCTCTATTAAAAATAACAACTGATATCATTTTTTTATTAGACATTGCTCTAAATGTTAAAGATGTCATATTTGCTCTAAATCTTCTAGTTAATGGAACTGAATCTACTATACATTCTATAGTTATATTTTGTTTATCTTCAGACCCTTTTATATCATTTAATACAATAATGTCATGTCTATATGGATAATAGTTTACTAAATCATCTACATTATTTATATTTATATTTTTTAAAGTTTCTATTGTTTTTGGACCTAATCCTTTTATTTGTGATAACTGCATATAATTCCCTCCAACAAACTTATCATATTATAACACTTATTTATACTTTTTCAAATAAAAAAATTTTAAAAATTTTTAAAAATATTCTTGACAAATTCAACCTTTTAATCTAATATATAGACTTACCAATTCACTTTTAGGCGAATTGGTGCTAGTATCACACTAGCCAACCCCTTTTTATTCTTTTTTCCGGACTGTTCATCAGGGGGTGACAGTCCTTTTTAATCCAATAATATTTTTTATTTAAAAATCATATACTAAAAAAGGAGGATATTTATGCAAGAAGATTTTGAATTAGAAACTATTTTATCATTAATAACAGGATATAATTTTACAAACAATTTTGATAAAATTTTTGAATTAGTTGAATTTGTTTATGAAGAATCTTTTATTAGTTATGAAAGATTTAATGAAATAAAAAATGAAGTTAAAAATCATATATATAAATTATATCCAGATCTAAAAAACATTTCATTTAATCATGAAATGGATGAAAATGATTTTGTAAGTGTATGTAAATTTTTATATGGAGATACTCTTACTATAAGTATTCTTGGTGAAAAAGTTATCAAATTAAAACCTTTAGTAAAAACATGCTAAAGGTTTTTAAAATTAATTCCTTGATATGAATTTCTTCTTTTCATTTCTTTATCTATATCATTTAGTATTGTTACTTTTTTAATTAACCAATCTGGTTCTATTAAATCACTTACTTTTGGATCTCCAGTTATTCTATGAACTACTATATCTTCTCTTAAATATTCAAGTTGATCACATACTATATCAATATATTCTTCTCTTGTAAGTACTTTAAAATGTGTTTCATTATACATTTTTTCTAATGCTGTATCTTTTAATATAGATAATGCATGTATTTTAATTCCTTGTATATCTAAAGTGCTTAAATATTTTACTGTTTCTATCATCATTTCTTTTGTTTCATAAGGAAGTCCATTTATAATATGTACTACTACATTAATATTTCTTTTTCTTAATTTATTAACCATATCTACAAAGCATTCTAATGTATGACATCTATTAATTAAAATAGATGTTTTTTCATGTATTGTTTGAAGTCCAAGTTCAATTGTAAGATATGTTCTTTTTGATAAATCTTCTAAATAATCTAAACATTCATCGCTAATTGCATCTGCTCTTGTTGCTATACTTAAGCCTACTACATTATCTAATTTTAAAATTGGTTCATATTTTTGTTTTAGTACACTTACTGGTGCATAAGTATTTGTATTTGCTTGAAAATATCCTATATATTTTGCATTAGGCCATTTTTTTAACATCATATCTTTTACTTCATTAAATTGAGTAACTATATCTTTTGTTTTATCTCCTGCATATTCTCCACTTCCACTTTTAGAACAATAAATGCATCCTCCTACTCCTACTTTTCCATCTTTATTAGGACATGTAAAACCAGCATTTAAACTTACTTTAAATACTTTACAGTTAAATTTATGTTTATAAAAATAATCAAGAGTATAATATCTTTTATTAGAATCTGTATATTTAAACATCTCTACCTCTTAATAGTACTATTCATTACTTCATTTAAATCTACATTTAAATTATTAATTTCTATTAATCTTTCTAATTCATAAGGTAAATCTTCTTCTTTATATCCTTCTACTAATCTTGCTTTCATAATAACTTTTAATAATGTTTCATCTGGTATTTTATCTACTTTTAAATAATCAAATATTTCTTTTGCATTTTTATCATTAAACATACCTGCAAATTTATATTGTTCTACTACTCTTGATGTTTCATCTTCACTAATCATAGTAGAAATATGTTTTAAATTTTCCCAATTATCTTTATTTAAACTATGAAATTTACCACTAAATATTTCAGGTTTACTATCATTTGGAAATACTTTTTCATAAGAACTAAGTGGTATTAAAAAATGTCTATATAAATCATATACATTATAGTTAGGATGTTTTTTTATATTATAACTATCCCAAGTTGTATCAAGTATATAAAAACCATGTACATTATATTTATCATCATCTATTATAACTATATTTCTTTCATGTCCATCTATAAAATTTTTATTTTTATCATAACAATCAACACTTATTGTATTTATTTTAATATTGTCATCCATGCCTTTTAAAACTTCTACCATCATATCACTATAGCCAACACAGTTAATATAATTTGTAAGTGCTATTCTATCTAATTTAATTGCTTCATCACGATTTCCATCATTATATTCAAATCTCTTAACTCTGTCATATGCTATTAACAATTTTTCTAATGGTGATAATTCTTCGTTTTTAATAAATTTTCTATCTTCATTAATTTTATCAACCATTACTCTATAATCTTTATAATTAACACTTCTACTATCTAAAAAGGCATAAATAATATTAATTTCTGTATTTTTAGATATTTCATCTAATTTTGTATAATCATAATCATAAAAATTATATGATTCTGTAAATTTAATATTGTTTTCATTTATAACATTATAATCAATATTTATTTTTTTAACATTATATCCTAATCTTTTTAATTCATCATAAAATAATATTACATTATCTAAATTACCATCTTTTATATTTAATGATACATCCTTATTATTAAAGTCTATTGTATATTTTTTATTACATACAGTTATTATAATTTTATTTATTTTACTTAAATCTATTGTATATAATAATTTAGTTATATTTTTACTAAGTCTATTAGTATCTACATTAACAACAGTATCTTTATTTCTTGATTTGTTAACTTTTTTTATTAATAAATTTTTATATAATAATATTTCTTGTGGATAAATAAAAGTATGATCAACATTTCTAAGTTCTCTATTAAATTCCCATAAATCTTCATTAGTTACTGCTTCTCTTATTCCTTCTTCTCTAATTAATTTATCTAATGATTTTTGACTTAAAGAAACTTTATTTTTTTCTAAATTAAATATATCATTTTTTAAAAAATTTATTTTCATTTTAACCTCACATTCCTTTCGTTTCATTCAAGGCACACATAGTCATGAAAAAATTATTTTTCAGACTAATACCTCTAATTATTTACTATGTACATGTTTTTGCCATTTTTCATCATATTCTTTTATGCTTTTTATATTGTTTTCTTTACATATACCTTGAACATCGAACCATGCAAATCTTAATAATCTATATGACTTTTTTTTATTCTTTTCTTTTCAAATACCATTCCACCTTGCAAACAAATTTATCTATTAAATTAAGTTTTTCTAACTCTTCAGAATTATTTTTATTCATACAACATTTTTATATTAGCACTTTCACACAATAACATAAATCATTTCTGCCTATATTAAATTTTTCATTAATATAGCAGTCTTCTCTTTTTTGTATTATATACTGGCATATTTTATAATCATCTGAATTTTCAAATTCTTCATCTTCTCTATATCTAAAGTATTGCCATTCTTCCATTATATCTATTGTATTTTCTATATATTCATAATTATCTTTAAATGGATAAATATTTCTGTTTATTTTAACTATTGTCTTTTAATATTTTCTTGTAATCTTCTCTTTCTTCTTCGTTTTCAATTATATAAAGTATTTTATCAATATCTTCTGTTAGTTCAACTAATTTTAAGTTACATACTTCTTCAATTATTTCTTCTTATAAATATGAATCATCATTTTCAGCTTTTTCATTTAATAATTTTTTAAAATAATCTACTATAAATTTTCTCCTTTTCACTCAGTATAGATATAATATTGCAAAAGTTTGTAATGTACTACATCTGACAAATTCATTTATCTGAGTATTTTCAATTATATTAAATAGTGCTTTATCATCTCCATTATATGTACTTGCAAGTAATCTTGGTACATATTCTGTATAATCGTCTCCTATTATGTATTCAACCACTTCTTCATCCCTATTTAGTAAATCTATTAAATAAGGAAATGCTTTTTTCTCCTTAAATTTCGCAAGTAGAAAGATTGCATAAATGTAACCAAAAAATTCATCTTCCTCATTACAAATCTCAAAATTATTTTTAGTATATTCTAACATTTCTAACAATTTCGATGTTATTTTTCTTTTTGTTGTATTGCTTGCTTTATTGCTTCTTCAGGTAATTCTTCTGTATAATATTTTAAATGTTCAATAATATCATTTACTTTCATATATTTTGCTCCTTTTATTATTTAATTCAATTGTAATTTTGGGAATGTTCATCTCTTTTTTTAATTTACACTATACTAATATTCCAAACTACTTGGATCTAAAAGAAAGTCATATATACTCATTATGATAATGCCATTTTCATATCTTGATTTCTTTATATTATCGCCTACAATAATAATTTTTTTAAAGAAGTCATTTACTTTTAATAAAGATTTTTGTTCTTGTTCTACTTTTTCTTTTATTTTCATCTCTAAAGCAGATTGAATATATATTTTATTGTTACCTTTATTAGCTACAAAATCAATTTCTAATTGTTTC
>CANRCA010000012.1 GCA_947628985.1 uncultured Bacilli bacterium
GCAACAATTCCAGCAGAGTCATTATTATAATCAGTTTTTATATTTCCACCAATCGTTAAATTTTTAATAGTTCCATTAACTAAGCTACCTATAAATCCTACTTTATCAAATTGATTTTCATTATTATAAATATATAAATTATCTATTCTATGATTCTTTCCATCAAATGTTCCACTAAATGGTTTACTTTCTGTTCCTATTGGTGTAAAGCCTGTTCCTGTTGTAAGTTGTGTATAAAGTTCACTATTTTCTTTATCTTTATAACTATCTTTATTTTTAAAATCTAAATTTCTTGATAATATTATTGTCTTTCCTGCATATGTTTCTCCTGCTTCTACATTGTTGCTTAACTCTACTAAATCTTCTATATATTGTATTTTATATGGAGCATTCTCTTCTCCTGAACCTTCTTCTCCTTCTACTAAAAAACTATTATCACATGATATTATATCTGTTGTTTTATTTCTATTTTCTATTTCATATGTCTTTCCTATTTCATCTTTACTTATTCCATTACTATCATCTATTAGTATTTGATAATTATTATCCGCTATTTGTATACTTGTTATTTTTCCTTTATTTGATAGTCTTACTACATATACTAAGTTATCTCTTGCTTCTATTTCTAATGGATTTGTTGTACTATCAAAACATGTTCTATTTCCATTATTCATTGAATTCATTACATATTGTTGTTCTGATGCTCTTATTATACTTTGTACATCACTTTTAAATGTATTTTTTCTTGCATTCCTATATAAATTTATTACATTTGGTATTGCTATTATTACTAGTATTGCTAATATTGCAATAACAGCCAAAAGTTCTACCAATGTAAATCCCTTTTTACTTTTCATATATAATACAACTCTCTTTCTATCCTTATATTTTTTCTACGCTACTAAGAAAATTATATATATATATGGAAAGTCAAGTTAAATCGCTTGTTTTGAATTGAATTGACATAACAAAAAAAGTTCAAAACGAACTTTTTATAACTTACTAATTAATTTTTTTAATTCATCTATATTTATACTTTCTTTATCAAGAACAACACCATCACATATATCATATATTTCTTTTATATTTTCATTATCAATATAACCACCATAATAAACTTCACAATCTATTTTATATTTATTATTTAATAATTTTTTTATTTCATTAATTGTTTTTTCAATTTTAGATATTTTGTTATTAGCAACACCCACTGCCCATGTTGGAATATATGCTATACTTAAATATTTTAAATTTTGAGATTCTATTGATTTTAAATAATAATTTATTTGTTTTTTTATATAATTAAAAGGTTTACTTCTTTTATTTTCTTCTCCTACACATAAAATAGTATTACATTTTGAATTTAAAGATTTAAATAATTTTTCTTTTGTATCTTCATAAGATTCATTTAATATTTTCTTTCTTTCAAAATGACCTACTAAAGTATAATTAATTCCTATATTTTTTAAAGATTCTAAATTTATTTCACCACTAAAAGAACCAGTTTTATAACTATAAAAATTTTGAGTACCTACTTTATAATTTACATCTTTAAATAAAGTTAAATATAAAACTGAAGGGAAAAGAATAAATTCATAATCTTTAGTTTTAATTTTTTCAAAATTCTTTTTGAATTCAACTATTTCATCATATAATAAATAACTTTTTTGATTTAATATTATCTTTTTCATTACTATCTCCTTAAATATTATATAATATTAAGAGTAATTAAATCAATTAAAAAAAAGAAGATTATCCATTTAATCTTCCTATTGTTTTAAAGTTTTTACCTTCTAAATATTCTAATGTTGAACCTCCACCAGTTGAAACATAATATAATTTTAAATTAAATGTTTTAGCAGCTCCAGTTATATCACCACCTGCTAGGATTGTTGGATAATCTTGCTTTGATAAATATTCCATAAGTTCTCTAGTTCCTTTTTCATATTGTTTTTCTTCATATTTACCAATTGGTCCATTCCATAAAACTAAATTACTTTCATTTAATGCTTCTTTAAATATTTCAATTGTTTCAGGACCTATATCATATCCAATATCATCATCATCCATATCATGAATATGCTTTACACCATTTTGAGTTACAATATCAACAGGTAAAATCATTTTATCTTTATATCTATCTACTAAATTTTTAACATAATCTATATTTTCTTCACTAACAGGACTTTTACCAACATTATATCCTTCAACTCTTAAGAATGTAAAACACATAGCACCAGCTAATAAAAACTTAGATGTATTATCTATTAAATTATCAATAACACCTATTTTATCACTAACTTTAGCACCACCTAATATTATATTTTTATCTTGATCTATTACTTTATCTAACATATCAACTTCTTCTTTTAGTAAAAATCCAGCATAAGAAGGAATATATTTTGAAATTCCATAAGTAGATGCATGACATCTATGAGCAGTACCAAATGCATCTAAAACAAATATATCTGCAAGACTAGCCCAATATTTTGATAATGATTCATCACAAGAACTTTCTAATTTTTTTGGAAAATCTTCAAATCTAGTATTTTCCATTAATAAAATTTCACCATCTTGTAAATTATTAATTGTAGTTTCTAAAGTGTCTCCTCTAGTATTTGGAACAAAATAAACTGAAGTATTTACTAATGTAGTTAAATGTTTAGCAACTGTAATAAGACTATTTTTTTGTTTATCATCTTCACTCTCAATTCTTCCTAAATGAGACATTAATATAATTTTTGCTTTATGTTCAATTAAATAATTAATTGTTTTTAAACTTCCAACTATTCTTGTATCATCTACTATTTGCCCATCTTTAATTGGAACATTAAAATCAACTCTTACTAATACTTTTTTACCCTTTACATCAACTTCATTAATAACTTTCATTTTTTATACCTACCTTTCAAAATCTGTGTATATTTTTTCTGCAGATTTTTTTAATTCATCTAAAGTAGTGTTAACTACTTCAACATCATAATTTTTATAATCATCTAAGTCAACTTCTGTTTTATGTTTCTTTTGTTCTTCTGTAAGACCATTATCAAAATTTATTCTATTAACATGAATAAAAATTAAATCTGGAAATTTCTTTCTTAATTCTTCTATTTCTAATTTTAATCTTACATCACTTATTATAATCGCATCATAGAAACAAGAAAATATTTCAATATCATCAATCATTCTATCTATGAATAACTTTTCTTTACCTAATTTTTGTCTAATAATTTCTGTTCCTAATTGTTGAAGTAATTCTCTTGGCTTTCCTTCATCACTTAAATCCCAGTCAGTCATTTCATAAGCATAATATTTAATATATTTACCTAAATGTGTAACAATAGCTGTTTTTCCATTTTTAATATACTCATCTTTTAAGTAATTAGATAAAGTATCTTTTCCATGTCTTGCTTTTCCTGCTAGTAAATAAATTTTTGGTTTTGCATCTTTAATCTCCATTATTTTCATCTCCTTCTATTTCATCTGGAAGAATCATCCATGCATTTGGAAGTCTTCTTTCTCCTTCATAACCATATCCAACTGGATTATTAATTAATTCTCCTTCACCATCTAATGTTCTTTTAGCATATAAAACACTTGAACCCCCACCATCTAAATTAGCTGCATTGTATGCTTTATATCTTTGAAATAATTCTGTTAATTCAACCATTGAAATTCCAACAGAACCACTTTGTCTTCCATCAATTACTACAAGAAGTACTATACCATCTTGTCTTTGTCCAATAGCTGTTCTATTAGCAATTCCCCATCCACCATTTCCTTTAAATTCAGATGCCTTACCATTTACTATTAAAAATGGTCCAAATTCAACTGCTCTATCCATTCCATCTTCAATTGCTTCTTTTGCTGTTTTTTTAGATAACATTAATACATTATCTTTAGTAAATCCAATTAAACCTCCACCTTTATTTATATCTCTTCCTTTAGCATATACTTTTCCATCTAATATAGCTGTTCCTGTTACTGGATTTCTTCCAATTGAAGTTTGAACACCTGAAGCGTTAATCGCAACATAAGCATTTTTTTCTTTAGCCATTGTTGAAATAAAATCTCCACCTCGTCCATAATCTGAAGAAAATACTAATTTTAAATTTGCAGGATTATATACAACAACCATATATCCTTTCCAACTATCTCCTTCAATATCAATTAATTTATAAATATCATTTCCTTCGTCTTTCTTTAATATTTGTTCTTCATAAATTGATTCATAATTATTATTCTCAAAATCAGGATTAAAATTAATATATGTTGTATCTGTTGATTCTCCACTTTCTATAATTCTATTATTATCTAGTATTTTATCTACTTGTTCTTCACTATATAAAACATATGCAAAATATCTATGATTCATAGTAGTCATCGCAGTTGTAACTAATAAATCTCTAAAATATGATATAGGTCCATATGCTAAAAAGAAGCATGTTAATGCTATAAAATCTATAATAACTAAAATTATTCCTAATATATTTTTCTTCTTTTTAGTCTTCATTCTTATCTCCTAATATATAAGGATCCTCTATAGTTCCTTTTCCACTTGTTATATTTAAATTTCTATCTAAATAAAATGCTACTCTTATATTATACTTTGAAGATACAATATCTGCAAAGAAATTATTATCTTTTATAACATTTATTATATTATCTGCTTCAATTCCTCTAAATAATGTAAATGTATTATCTATTTCATTAATATATAAATCTCCTAATGTTAAAAGTCCTATATTTGTATTTACTTTATCTTCATATATATTTGTATAATCTAAATTATCAAGTGATAATTTTCCTTGATAAAAATCACTAGAAACAATATAATCTTGATTTTCTAATGTTTTATAATAAGTATCATTTAAATATTTATACATATTATTATCTTTAGAATATTCATTACTATTTTTATCAAAATTAATTTCTACATTTTCATTATCTTCTTTTAATAATTCTAATGATGCAACTTTAATATTTTTATCATTTATATTTATTACTTTAAATAATTGATTATTATATTTAATTATATTTCCAACATATACATCATTTAATGTTTTAATTTCATGTTCTTCTACTATATATGGATTATCATATTCACCATTACCTTTTAATAATTCAGTATTAGATGATAATGTTAATACTGGTCTTATATTACTAGCAGTAGTTTTATTATAAATTGATATATCTCCTTCACTATTTACAAAATAATTATTATTTTCACTATTAACAGTAGATAAAGCAAATTCTTTTCCATTATTTAAATAACTTGATTTACCTTCTGCTTCTTTATAATCATATAAAGATAATAATGTAATTTTACTATTAGTATAATAATCATTACATGTAATATTAGTTAAATCATCAATTTTATCATTACAAAGATAAGTATATTCTAATAATTTATCACTATTATATAAATTATTTTCAAATATACCACTATATTCTTCTTCACTTTTATTTAACCATTTATTTATTATTGAATTATCAAATTCACTTTCTAATCCTGTATATAATAATGTTTGATTATCTTCACTAATTATTTTAATATTATTTTCATTATCTATTCCAATTATTCTAAATAATATTCCAGAATATAATAAATAATTATCTTTTACATCTCCTTTATATCTATAATTATTATTTTTTTCATCATAAACTAATCCTTTAGTTAAATCTACATAACTTTGTTTTTTAATTAATTCATCTGTTAATAAAACTGTTTCATTTTCTGATTTACTACCATGTTCTAATTTATAATATTTAATTAATCTAAATGTATAAAAAGAGATAATAGCAATTAATACTATTATATTTAGTGTTATTAATATTGATGTTACTTTTAACTCTTTTTTCATATTGTCATTAATCCCCAAAATCATTTTGATAAGCTATTAAACTTGAATTTATAACTCCATTTATATCTGCAAATGAATCTACTACATTTGTATCTATTTGTCCTTTTTTATCTTCTTTTATATTTACTTCTAATGATAATTCTATTTCATTATCAAATATTGATTTACTTCTAATTTTAAATTTTCTTAATGATTTTAATTTTTTCATTATTTCATTATGTGCAGAAGCATCATATTTTAAAACTAATAAATATCTATTAGATACTCTAAATCCCATTAAATATGTTGAAAAATATAATACTCCAATTAATAAACAAGCAACTAAATCTATTATATATAAACCTGCTCCTGCCATTATACCTGCGGATATTCCCCAGAACATAAAACTTGTATCAACTGGTTCTTTAACAGCAGTTCTAAATCTTACGATAGATAAAGCACCAACCATACCTAAAGAAAGAGATATATTTGAACTAATTGTTCTAATGATCATCGCTGTTACCATTGATAACATTAATATACAAAGAGCAAATGCTTTTGAATAAACAACTCCACAAAATGTTTTTCTATATACATATATTATAAATATTCCAACTATAAATGCAACTACTAATGATAGTAACATATCAGTTACAGAAATAGTTCCTGTAAAATTTTCTAAAACTGATTTTTTAATTGTATCAACTACACTCATTATTTCACATCCTTTATTTTATACTTCTACAAATAGCAAATTTACTTACTGCTTCTCTACAAGATGGTATATCATTTAATAAATTCGCTATATGAAGGGGTAATACTTCATTAAATTTAACTTCTAATACCTGTTTTCCTTTTTCATCAACAGTATATTTTGTATTTTTATTATCAAATAAATCATAATTATATAAGCTACTTTGAATGTTATAGTCAAAAGTTATTCTAACTTCGCTAATAGGATATATAAATGCAATTCTATGATAACTTACTACTACAGAAGGAACATATCCCTTAGTCTTATAATCATTTATAAATTCTAATAATAATCCTTCTGCATTATCTATTTCATTTATTTTACCATTTAATATTTTACTATATATATCTTTTGAAATCAATATTTGTTCTTTAGCTGTCATATTATTATGTTTCATTTTTTTCTCTAGTCTAATAAAACTATCATCATTATTATATGTTCTTATTCTATATTTTTTTCTATATAAAACTCCATCTAATTTTTCATAATATGAATTTGAAGCTCTATCATCAAAATATAAACTTTTAATTAAATATGACCCATCTTTATAATAAGCATATTTATCTTTTTGTAATATTAATGATAGTTTCTGTTTTAATATTTCTGCAGAAGCATTAGATATTTTAAATTTTAATTCATGCCTATATTTATATTCTTTCATTTTACATCACCAAAATATTTTTTTACTTCACTATTGCTTAATCCAAAATATGATTTTGCTTGACTTACCATATATGAATTTCTTTTTTTAGCATAATCTTTTAAAAATTCTATATTATTTTTCCATTCACTATATGATAAATTCCATCTTTCTAAATTTCTTTTTATTTCACTTTCAGATATTTCATTTATAACATCATCTATTTTTTTAAGAACATTATCTGTTTTCCAAGTATTATTTAAGTTATATGATAATCTTTCTAAATATGTCTTTTTAAATTCACTATTTTTCATTAAATTTCTAAGTACAACTGTTGAATATCCATTTATTGTCATACCAGAAGGACTAGTTGAAAATTGATAGTAATTACTATTAACATTATAAAATGCAAAATCTAAATCATAGAATATATATTTCCATTTGCCATTATCTATATTAGGATTAGAGAAAAATCTTGTATTTACTATATCGTTATTAGCAGTCCATGTTTCAGCTATCCAAAAATCACATAAATTTTCTATATCAATCATATCTTTAATTTTATCATAATTTTTAGATTTACTTAATGAATTATTGTTAATAAAACTAATCATTTCATTATATTTTTTAGTACTACCTGTTTTTACTTGATTATCTATTCTTAATATATCTGTATTTTCTTTTGTAGCATTTACATTATAATGATTAGCAACAAAAGTTTCATCTACTTTTTCACGAATAAAATATAGTCCCCAATATTTACCATTTAAATACATTACAACTGGTTTATATGCTTGTACATCTACATTAGTATATTCATCTACTAAAGATGTTCCAACTATATCTCTAATTAATGTTTTTTTAGAGGCATCTCCCATTTCATCTTGTGAACCAGTTCTAAGTACTATTGAATCAAATACCGAACTATCTACATTATCAAATACTTTATATTCTAGTTTAGCATCACCAAATTCTTTTTTAAATTTTAATTCATAACTTTTTTTAGCATGTCCTCTTGTCGCACCACCAAATAATTTAAGCCCTGCTGATATTTTAAAACCACTACCATCTAGTTCTAATAGTTCTACATCTACTTTTTTCATGTAACCTTCAGTCCATGCATGAGTATGCAAATTACTTAAATCTTTTGGATCAATCGCAAGTGATATGATTGGTAATTTATGATTTTCATTCATTATATATGTATAAGTATTTACTTCACTATTTATTTTCCCTGATTGTGCACTCATTGTTCTTAAAACAGTAGTCTTCTTAATAGTAAGAGGACTACTGTATACATTTGAACTAGTAGTTGGTGTTGAACCATCAGTTGTATAATAAATTTTTCCACTTCCACTAAGTGCTACTTTTATTGATTTTTTATCATTATATATACCACTTTTAACAGAAGAGGTTGGAATATATGAAACGGCTTGTTGTCCACTTGAATTTTTTTCTTTTGGTGTTGGCTTACTAAAGTAATAAATACCACTACTACTTCCTCTTCCCATTGAATAACCTTTTGGTATATTAGCCATATACATAGAATCAATTATTTCATTAGATTTAGTTAAATATAAACTTTCAGTATCTGATAATTTAAAATTAGTATGTTTATAACTACTATTTGATAAGCTTTCGTTACCAGAAGCCATTATTATGTAATACTCATTTTTCTTTAATTCTTTATCTGGTAAATTATACATACACATTGTATCTGTATTAGTTGTAAGACAATAATCTTTTAAGTTAATAGTTTTAGATGTATTGTTATAAAGTTCTATCCAATCATAATAATTACCACCATTTTGTGCTAAATATGAATAATTTGAATTCATTGCTTCATTAATTATTAAATCTTTTGGATTTTGTAAATATTTCTTTTGAAATGATTTAATACCATCTGTAGTATTTTGATATCCTGGTGATATTGAATTACCTTCAAAAAATTTATCATTTTCTTTAATATATGCCATACCATTAGGTAAGTTTTCATATTTTACTTTTTCAATTATTTTTCCTTTATTATTAGAAAGTACTACTACTCCATTTTTATTATTTAATTTAAATGATGTACTTAAAGTATCTACTTTATTATTAACACCATTTGTATATACAAGTAATACTTCTCCTTTAGATAATTTAATATTAGGAAATTGCCATTTAAAATTAACATCTTCATTATTAGATAAACTATAATTTTCTAAATTAACAGTAGAATTACTTATATTTTTAATTTCTATATATCCACTATATTCATTAAATTCATTTTTAAAGTTTCCTTTATTACTAGGTAATATTTCATTTATAGCTATATCTTTTTCTTCAGTTGTTTCTAATGATTTTAAGAAATTAGTATGTCCTTCTACATTATTTGAATATCCTGGTGTTGGTTTATTTTGTATAACCCATTTACCATTTTCATCTCTTGCCATTACAGTATTTGAATCAAGTCCAATTGTTTCAACTGCATCAACTACTTTTCCATTTGGTTTTAATAAAGCTAAAGTTTCACCACCTGCACTTTTTAATTTAAAGTTAGTATGTAATCCATCACTATTTGTTCCACTTAAGAAAACAATCATATATGATTTAGATTTTATTGTTACTTCTGGAAATATCCATTTAACAGTTCCACTTTCATCACTTAAACCATAATTTTTTAAAACTATATCTTTATCATTTCCATTATATAATTCTAAATAATCATAAAGTTTAGCATCTTCATCTGTTATAACTCCATTATTAGATGTCATTATTTCATTTATTACTAATGAATTTATATTTATATCTTTATCATTTAAATCAACTTTATCTAAAGAATTATTTTTTCTATCAAACAAAAAACTTAATAGAGAAAATATTACTATTAACATAATACAAATTATAAAAAATGAAATATTTTTTTTAAATTTATTTAAATTAATACTCATCTAATATACACCTATTTTATTATACTATATTAATTTTTTTTAATCTATAAAATTTATTAAAAGTTCAAAAATAAATGTAAACATTATTTATCATTTTTATTTTCATCTAAAAAATCTTCTGTTATAAAAGTACGTTCTTCTTTTTTTATTTGTTTTTGTGCTTCTTCCTCTTCTAATTCATATTCAAGATTTCTATTTTGAGGTTTTAGATCTTGTGGTATTCTATCAAATTTTTGTTTACTATTTTTAATTTCATCTATTTTATCTGCGATTAATGGATCATAATCTCTATGAATTAATGTTTCTTTTGATTTTTTTCTAGTTTTAATTAAAATTAATAATATTATTAATATTACTAAAATAACTAAAATAGTAATTAATAAAATAAATATATTTTTATAATTTTTTATAATAAATGAAAATTCAATTTCAGTATCACTATTAGGAGATAAATCCCATGTTAATTTATTATCTTTAACATTTGTTGCATTATTACTAATAATTTTATCAGGTAAATTTACTTCATAATAAAGTTTTATTTCGCTAGATAAATTAGAGTAATCATTCATATCTATATTTTCATTTGAATTACTCATAATAGAATTAATTAATTGTTTAGATTTATTAGCTTTATAAATAAATTTTGCTGAATAAGTATTTTTAAAAAATGATTTTTCTACTTTAAACATATTTGATATATCAAAATTATCATTTAAAAAATCACTTATTATTACTTCATTATTAGTATTATTTGATAAATCATCTATATTATCAAATTGTTTTGTTATTTTAACACCATTATAATTTTCTTCACTTATAGAAGATATATTAAATCCTTTTTTTCTATAATCATCTGCTGATATATACTTTTCAATATTTCCAAATTCATTGGAAATAAGAATATTTATATCATATAGCATACTTTTATCTTTATTTATAGTCATTGTATTATAATTTTTAACACAACCGCTTAGTAATAATAAACTAAAAATTAAAAATATTTTCTTTATATACTTCATTATTAACCTCTTAATTTCCATAATCATTATAGCACAATATACAAAAAAAGACATCACATAAATGTCTTTAACTTTTCTATTTCATTTTCTTGAAATTTTAAAAAATTTTTAGCTATTTTTAACATTCTTTTTTCACAAGTAGATTTATATTTTTTAATTTTATTATTCATTTCAATAGTACCCATAGTAAATCCTTCAATTAACATTTGTGCTAAAGCAGGATCACTATTATCTTTAAGTGTTTCCATAGCTATACCCATATCACTACTCATTTTTGACATTAAACCATATCTTTTTGGTTCAACATCATTTTCTGTTAATATCTTTTCACTTTCCTTCATAAATTTTTCATATTCTTTTATTTCACATTCTAATACATGTTTAATTTTATTTTCTTTTGTTTGTAGTTTTTCAAGTAAACTATTAGTAGAATATGCACCCATTTCAGATGTTTTATAAACATGCATCATTAATTCTAAATTTTCATTCATATATATTCACCATTATTATTTTGTTTAATTTATAAAATTTTATACATTTTAAAACCATATTTTTTGTATATGGTTATTTTAAAGTACTTTCCTTTAATTCATCATCAAGTGAATTACTTTTAGTTTGCCATCCAGAATCTAACATTTGAGATATTTTTTCTTTTTCTGTTTTAATTAAGCCTAAAGATAATGAATATAAATACCAAACTTCTTCTTCATTATTTGATATTTGTATACAACAAATCATTTCATTTTCATTTGTTAAATAGTAATCTTTATAATAATAGTTCATAAAATCATGCAATAATTTATTTATTAAATTTTTACCTTCAAGAAAACCATTATATTTATATAATAATTTATTCATTTCTGAAATTCTTAAATCAACACTTTCTTCAAAACTTAAATTTTTATTTTTAGGTGCATTAATTCTACTTTTAGCATCATTTACTTTTTTATCTGTATATTCTCCAAATTTAATAAGACCTAATTTTTTATCCATCTCTTCTAAATCTGCTAATGGAATTATATCTTCATCTCCATAAATAGTTGTATAATATCCAAAATTTTTAGTTTGAAATCCTGCTTGTATTAAATATAAATCTAATGTTAAATCTAATACATATTTTTCATTACCAATGCTAACAACATTACATTTATGTCCATCAACTCTTCCTCTTGAATCTACATTTCTTTCAACTATTTCACTTTTAATATTTGAATCAATATTATTAAGCATTAAATTTAAAATACTACTTATTTCTATACAAGTTTGATAATTACCAATATAATCTTTTTCATATATTACTTGTGATTCTTCATCATTTATATAATTATAATCATAAGAAAATAATTCTCCTGCTTTTTTATATACCCATCTTACTTTTTCAAGACTACTTAAATTATTAGGTATATTAAGCATAATTAAATTTAAATCTTTCATTATATTTTCTATATTCATAAATACCTACTTATCTATACTATCCATTATATATGGCGCTATTTGTATTTTTCTCGATACTATTCCTTTTAGACTAACACCTTCATAAACATCATCTAATTTAAAACTATTTTTTATAATATTTTCACTATTAGTATTATAAATACAATATGAAACATTTTCAAATATATCAGTTACAAATAATGCTAGTACTTTATATTTTTCTTCTAAAGATACTTCATCTAAATATTTAACTAAATCATTTAATTTTCTTTTTAATAAATTAAAATCACTTGTTAATATTTGACCTATACCAATCATATCATCATTTACTTTATATGATTTAAAATCTTTATGAAGTAGATCTTCATTTTTAAGTCCTTTAATACTCATTCCTGCTTTTAGAAGTTCCATTCCATAAGTTTTATATTTTATTTTAGCTATTTTTGATAAAGATATTAAAGCATCACTATCATGAATAGTTGTAGTAGGTGAAGTTAATAGTAATGTATCAGATATAATAGCTGATGCTAGAAGGCCTGCTATGTTTTTAGGTATTGAAATATTATTTTCTTTATATAAATCATATATTATAGTACATACACTTCCATAAGAAGAATTTCTAAAATTTATTGGTTTCTTAGTATTAATATCTCCAATATTATGATGATCTATTATTTCTAATATATCTGCTTCTTCTAACCCATCTACACTTTGACTAAAATTATTATGATCTACTAATATTACTTGCTTCTTTTCTACATTATTAGTATCTGTTAAAGTAAGAACGCCACTACATTCATTTTTATTATTTATAATAGGATAATTAGTATGTTTTAAAGTTTTACTTTTTTCATAAAAATCTTCTAAGTAATCTACTTCATTAAAAGTATAAGATTCATTTTCACTTCTAACAAAATGTTTTATATAATTAGAAAGTGAAATTAATTTACTAACTTCATATGATGTATAAGATGTTCTAATTATATTAACTTTATTTTTTCTTGCTTTATGTAACATTTCATCTGATATTTCTAAATCTCCTACTAATACAATAAGTTTAACTTTACTTAAGATAGCATAATCAAGAATAACTTTTCTATCTCCAACTATTAAAATATAACTATTATCTAATACTATTCTTTCTAAAAAAGTATCTTTTGCAAATGTAGCAGATAATACTGTTCCTTTAATTTCTTTTTCAAATTTTAATATTTCTGTTCCTTTTAATACATTTATTAAATTACCATAAGATGTATCTATTCTATGATAATTACCATTTATTACTTCACGTGCTATTTCTTTAAGTGAAACATATCCATAATATTTATTTTTATTTTCCACAATTGGAATTCCTGTTAATGAATATTTATTCATATAATCAAATGCATCTTTAATTGATAAATTTTTATCAATATAACAATTTTTATGATATGAAACATCTCTAATTTGCAATCTTACATCATTTAAATGATGAGGTGTTTTAAATCCAAAATAATTAAGAGCATATTTAGTTTCTGGATTTATATTACCTAAAGTACAAGGAATAGTATTATATCCTAATTGATTTTTTAAATATGATAAAGCAATTGATGCACATATAGAATCTGTATCAGGATTTTTATGTCCAAATATATAAGTTAATTTATTATTATTCATGAGTACTTATTCCTTTCTATCTTATAAAGATAATATCATTTTTTATTTTAAAAATAAAGAATAATGTATAAAATTTTAATAAAAAATTGATGTTAATAATTTAAAATAATTTTACACTTAAAATTGTAAAAATATTTAAAACTAATATTTTTAATCTAAAAAATAAGATATTATTATATTGATAGGAGAAAAAATATATGGAAAAAAAAGAAATTAAAGAAAAATTAAAAGTTGATGATGATACTGAAAAGAAACTTAAAAAATATTTAAAAACTAAAAAAGGTAAAAAAACAAAATTATATCTAGTATTAGGATTTGTTTTTTTAGCACTAGGATTAATTTTTTCAGTTGTTGAATTATGTTTAGGTAAAAATTATATTACATTAGGTTCATTTGATATTATTTATTTATTAATGGAATGGTTTTATAATTTTGGTTGTGTATCATTTATAATATTCTTTTACATATTCTTTCTAGATATGTTTGATTCAAAAAATACTAAAGAAGAACAAAGAAATGAAATAAATAAAATTGATAATGTAATAAATTTTATTTCTAGACTTTTATTACTTTTATTATTTGAACATTCTGTTACAAATGTAGAAGGATCTGAATTGCTAATACGATTATCAAGTGGTATTTTAAGTTGTATGATATTATTTTTAGGTACATTATTTATAATAAAATTATTATATTTAATAACAACTAATTATGATGCAAATAAAAAAAGTAAATAATTCATATAAAAAGTAAACTTAAAGATAAAAAAGTTTACTTTTTTAATTGATTAAATAAATTCATATATTCATTATATTTCTTAATATCTTTTTTAATATTAAGTTTAGGATATCCGTTTTTATAATAATAAGTTGCAAGATTATAATATCCATAAGGATTTCTTTCATTTAATGGACACTCTATTGATTTAGAATAATATAAATATGCTGTTATTAAATCTCCTTTTTTTCTATAGTATTCTCCTACTTTATTTAAAGCCCAACTTTCCATCATATCAGCACTAATTTTATAATATTTAATAGCTTCTTCTTGATTTTTTTCTTCTTCATATAATTTTCCAATATTATTAAATGCATAAACAAAACCAAGTTCACTAGATATTTCAAAATAATGTTTTGCAAGTTTTTTATCTATTTTATTTTCTTTATTTATTCCATTTAAATAGCATAAACCAAGTGTATTATATCCAGCAGCACTTCCTAATTCTATTGATTTTTGTAAATATGCCCACATAGTATCAAAGTCATACTTAACTCTTTTAGTTAAAATTAAATTAGCAATCATCCAACAAGATTTAGGATGATCTTTTTTAGCAGCTATCATATAATATTCAAATGATTTATCATAGTTACTTTTACCATCTATTACACCATCAAAATATAAAGAACCAATTTCAGCACAAGCATACATATTATTTTTACTAGCAAGATTAAGTAGAGAACTTATATAACTTTGACCATAATATAATTTTAATTTTAAATAATCATCTAATTCATTTTTATTTATTTTAATGTTAATATCTTGTGTATAAACAGGTTGTTTATTTATGTTAATAGCATAATTTAATAATTCAATTATTTTTTCATAATTAGATAGTTTATTTAAATTGTTAATAAAATCTTCAGTAATATGTTCATCATTATTACAAATTTCTATTAATTTTAAAATTACTAAATCTAATTTTTCATTACTATTTATTATTTTTAAAGAATCATTATTTTCTATATAAATTTTATTATCTAATAAACTTAATAATGATAAAACCATTTTAATAAATATATTTTTATCATTTTTATATATTTCATATTTATCTAAAAATAATTTTTTATATTCAAGTCCTATTGCTCTTATACCTATACAATAATTATTAATAGTTGTTACATTTACATTATTAATATCAAAAATACATGAAAAGACTTCTTGTTGCATGGCTGCACAATTATTAGATACTTCTTTAATTATACTAACAACATTTCCAAAAGATAAATAATTTTTATTTTTGTTCATTTTAATATAATTTTTTTTCATAAGTTAATTTTAACACAATTTATATAGAATCTATACAACTTCTATTAATTATCATTTAAAATTAATTCTTTTAATTTATTAATTTGTCTATTTAATAAAATACATAATTTTTCTATTCTTTTATCACTTATTTTAGTTAAATATTGATATTGATGCAATAAATCATCAAACCATTCTACTATACCATCTAACTTACTTATATCTATTCTTTTTATATTTTTTACAATTTTTATTATTTCATCAAATGGTTTTACTTCATAGAATAATCTTCCATTTCCTGAAATATGCATTTCTTCTTCATCATAATATTCAATATTTAAACTTTGACCATTATCAAATATAGGAGCTACATCTAACCATTCTAAAGTATTAACATCTCTAATAATACCAAAATTATTTAAATGTCTATCTTCATTCATAATTATGTAATCTAAAATAAACATATTTTCTACTTTTTCTCGAGCATTTTCTATATTATGATTTTCTAACTTTTTAATATATTCTTCATAATCTTCTAAATTATTGTGTCTTTTCATATCATTTTTAATTTGATGACAAGTAACAAATTCTGTATCTTTATTTATAAAACAAGGACATTTAGATACAACCATATCTTTATATGTATCTATTGTATAATCTACATGATTAAAGCCAAGTCTTTTACATATTTCACTAGCAAGCACTTCGTTAAAAGGTTGTAAAATTTCATTTTTATATCCACCTTTTAATAAATATCTTGTACCCTTATCAATAATCCAAGCCTTTCTAAGCATTCCATCTGTAGTATTATTAGGTGTTTTTAAAGATTCTTCTTTAATTATTGTTTTACTATTAGTTGATAAAGATGCTTCCATAAATTCAGCATAATCAAAATCATTATCAAAAAAATTAATATCATCATATGAAATATTACTATCATATGGTTTTAACCAATATTGATCTGATAAAGATAATCCAAAAGATTTATCTAAAAGTTCATATGGTGCTGTTATATTTAATCTATATAATAATAAATCTAATTTATCACGCCATGATGGAATACCTCTTCCTTTAAACCATTCACTTAAATTAGTTCTAAAAGGAATATCATTAATATCATTTTCAATATAATAACTTTGTAAAATATATGGAGCATAATTAATATTCTTAACTTCATATATTTTAGTAAAAACACTTGTTGCATTATCATATTCAGCAATTAATACCTCTATACTTTTATTCATAAGTATACATTTCATGTAAATCACCTCACTTATAAATTTATAATTTAATTATATCATTCTTGATACAATTAATAAACATAATAAACTTTATAATCATTAGTTTAAATACTAGTTTTTAAATTTCATTTAGTGTATAATAAATTTAGATTTATGTCTTAATGGGAGGTAAAAATGAAAAAAGATGAAATCACATTAAAAAATACTAAACAAGAAATATTAGATGCATTAAATGAGGCTCTTTTAAGAGAAAAAAATAGTGCAAAAATGAAATCTAACCCTGTTGAAGAAGCTAAAACTCAAAAAGTTCAAACTGCTGTTAATGAAACAAAAAAGAATGTTGAACAAAATATTTTTTCAGTTGAATTAAATAATAAATTTAAAGATTTAGAGTTAGCTATTAGTGAAGAAGAAGAAAAACTAAAAAATTTATACGGATTAGAAAAAGAACTTAATAATTTAACTTTAGTAGTAAATACAGCAAAGGATTTTATAGAAAATTTAGAAAACAAAAAGAAAAATGAAGAAAATAGAATTCAAGAAGAAATTAAAAAATTAGAAAATGAATATCGTCAAAAAACAGAAGATTTAACTAATGAATTTGAAACAAAAAGTAAAGCTTTAAAAGTAGAAAGAGAAAGAGAATTAGAAGAATATAATTATAAAACTAAAAGAGAAAGAGAAATTACTAACAATGCTTGGGAAGATGAGAAAAAATCTAGAGAATTAATTTTAAAATCAAAAGAAGAAGAAACTGAAAAATTACTAAAAGATGCTAAAGAAAAAGCTGAATATTTAGTTGAATTAGAGAAAAAAGTTTCAGATATTCCTAATATTCTTAATAAGGAATATGAAAAAGGATTGAATGATGCCAAAAAAGAAGCTGAAAAAGAACATAAATATGAAATAGAAATGTTGAAAAAAGATTTTCAAAATACTATTGATAGACAAAATGATAAAATAGAGTCTTTAAAAGAAGAATTAAATAAGTCAAACAATTTAAACATTGCATTACAAGAAAAAACAGATAAAGCTTATGCTGAATTAAAAGAATTAGCTACAAAAACAGTGGAAGCTAATGGAGGCGTTAAAATTCTTGGACAAAATAATCCTAATGAAAATAAATAATTTAAAACTAATATAAATAAAAAATGGTTAATTTAATTTTTAATCATTTTTTATTTTATTATAAAATATTGTGGATTGTATGTGGAATATAAAAAATGGACTTTTATAATTATAAACATATATAATTAATAGTGAAAGACTCTTATAATAAAAACTAGAAAAGTCAAGTAAAACAAAATTTGATAAAATTAATCTAGGAGGATGAAGTTATGAGAGTAAATGAAAAAATCGAAAGAA
>CANRCA010000013.1 GCA_947628985.1 uncultured Bacilli bacterium
TTGTCATTGGAGTTACACACTCTACTCCATTATTTTCAATTGTATCAGTTGTTCCAAATTCTATATATATTTCTTTTGCTTGACTTGCTGGTTGACTACTTTCTAATGCTGTATAAGTTCCCATATTGAATAGTTTATATTTATATTTTGGTATCCATACAAAATATCCTCTTATGTCACTTTCTGATATTATATCCCCTGCTGTATATTCTTTACTTGGGCTATCTACTAGTATTACTGCATTTGCCCACTTTTTAGATGTATAGTTATACCATTGATCATAACTATGTGCATATGTTGCTACTCCTGTATCTGATAACATTACTGGTATCATTCCACTTCCGAGTATTGGATCTGCTCCATGTAATTCACTATCTACATATTTTGGTTTCTCTTCCCATTTACTTTCTAATGTTATACTTTCTTCTATTTGACTTAAATTTGATTTTTGTATATTTCCTTCTTCATCTATTATTTGTATATCACTTTCTGGTATATTATATCCTTTAAAATTATATCCTTCCTTTGTAGGTATTTCTACCTTCTCTATTTCTGTTTTTATATCTTCTTTATATAGTTTTCCATCTTTTATATATCCTCTATCTGGTGTACTTCCTTCAAATATTACTAATGGTAATCCATATGATAATCCTTCTACTATTACATTTCCTTCACAATCTAATAATGTTTGTGTATTATCTCTTGTTTTTACTTTATTACTTTCTATACTATCTCTTTTTATTCCTTCTTCATTACTTACACTTATATAATAGTTATTATCTAATACTTCTATATTTATTATTTTTCCTTTATTTAAGTTTACTCTATATTTTAAATTACTTCTTGCTTCTATTTCTAATGGATTAGTTTTACTATCATAACATGTATTATTTCCATTACCTATTTCACCCATTACATATTCTTGTTCTGATGATCTCATTATATTTTGTACATCACTTACAAATACATTCTTTCTTGCATTCCTATACAAATTTAATACATTTGGTATTGCTATTAACACGAGTATTGCTAAAATTGCTATTACTGCAAGTAGTTCTACCAATGTAAATCCTTTTTTATTTTTCATATATAATACCTTCCTATTTCTACGCTACTAAGAAAATTATATATATATATATATATGGAAAGTCAAGTTAAAACAACTAATGCTAGATAAATTTTAATATAAAAAAACGTTTAGAATTAACTAAACCTTAATAATTGATTATTATATTTTTATTATTACTTAAGTTCATTTCTTTTTATAACATATATTTTTTTATTTTTATAAAATGCATAAAATATATCTTTTTTTTCTAAATTATTATCATTTAAATATTTATTTAACCATTTTTCATCTTTTTCTATATAATCTAAAGTATCTTTTTGAATAACACCATCTAATATTAATGGAAATGGATTATCATTATCTAATCCTAAAAAACTATATTTAAATATATTTAATCTTCCATTATTTTCTAGTACTGCATATTCAACATCTTTTAAATTTTTAATATTATTATTTCTAAGTTCTAACATTAAATCATCTAATGAATATCTTTGCTTCATCATTTCTTTATAATTAATTTTACCTCTATTTATTATTAATGATGGTTTTCCATCCATAATATTTCTAAATTTATTAAATTTTAAAGATAGAAATCCAGTTAATAATTCAAAAAACAATAATATTAAAATAGGAAATATAGTTAATAGCATTGAATCTTTATAATTTTCTATACTAATTGCTACAAGTTCAGCTATTAAAAGACTAACTACTAAATCTTGAATAGATAATTGTCCTATTTCTCTTTTACCCATAAGTCTTAAAATAATAATTACAAAAAGATAAAAAAATATAGTTCTTACTACTACAAAAAATAAATCCATTTTAGTCACCTAATATTATTATGTTTAATTCATATTATTTTTAAACATAAATATAATTAAATTAGGTGAAATATATGAATAAAATTATTAATTATTTAAAAAGTTTTGGATTATTTTGCATTATATTAGTTGTTTATTTATTAATAATGTCTTTATTATATTATTTTGAATTATTAAGTTATAATACACTTAGTATAATAAATTTTATAGTATCAATTTTACTATTCTTTATATTAGGATTTAGAGTATCTAGTTTAGAAGGTAAAAGAGGATACTTAAATGGATTTTTAATAGCAGTATGTGTAGTTATATTATTTATGCTAATATCACTTATTATTTCTAAATTAACATTATCAAGTTTGGTTTATTACTTATCACTTATTTTATCTTCAATTATTGGTGGTATTATTGGAGTATCTAAATTTAAGAAATAAAAAAAGAAGGATTAATCTTTTCCTTCTAATTTACATAATAAATCGATTTTAAACATTTCTTTTTGTGCATTAGCTTTAGAAATCATTATACCTTTATAAGCTGTTAATTCTGATCTATGACCATCTAATAAAATTTGTTTTGGTTCTAAATCATTTAACATAACAATATTATTCTTTTTATAAACAGTATAATTAAGTTTAACTTGTCCATAAACTTTAACAAATAATGGATCAGTTGGAAGTCTTAAATCATATGTTTCAGTCATTTCATGTTTATTAATAGAAACTAACTCTCCAACAAATTCACCACTTCTTAATTTTGGATAAAAATCAAACATTAATTTTTTATAAGCCACCATGTTATATTTTTTTAAGCTTCTTTCTAATTTCTTAAAGTTATTTTCATCTAAATAATCTAAAATAAATCTACCTTTCATAATCATCAAAACCCCCTTAATGATTTGTACTAAGATTATAACACAAAAAAGAGTAAATGTCAAATTTTTTACTCATTTTTAGGTAAAAAAGTCGAAATTAGATATATATTTTAATTATTTTGCTCTTTTCATATAAGCTATTTTAGCGGCATTTTGTTCTGCTTCTTTCTTAGATGAACCATCTGCAGTAGCATAAACAAGTCCATCTATAATTACTTCTACTTTAAAACTTCTTTTATGTGCAGGACCCGTTTCATCTATTAATTTATATTCAACACTTTTTTTAACTGTTTGAACACTTTCTTGAAGTAATGTTTTATAATCCATTAAAAAGTCTTCATGTCTATTTATATATGGCACTATTAAATCTTTAAATAATTTTTTTACTGTATCTAATCCTTTTTCTAAATATATAACTGCCATTAATGCTTCAAATACATCTGCGATTATTGTTTTATTAGCCTCTTCTACTCCATTTCCTAGTAATATGTAATCTTTTAAATTAATTTCTTTTGAATACTCATATAATGCATTTTCACATACATATAAGCTTCTAAGTTTACTCATTTTTCCTTCTTTTAAATCAGTATTATTATATAAGTAGTCACTACAAACTATTTCTAAAACAGCATCACCTAAATATTCAAGTCTTTCATAAGATATAGTATTATGTTCATTAGAATAACTTGTATGAGTTAATGCTTCTTTTAATAATTCTTCATTATCAATAATTATATTAAATTTTTTAAATATTTCTTTTCTATTCATACATATCACTATTAAATTATACCATTTATTTATTATAAAAGATAGTTACATGTTTATTTTTTATGAAAAATATTATATAATTAATATTATGAAAAAGATATTAATTAAATTAATAGATTTATATCAAATAACTCCTTTACATAGCCATAATATGTGTAGATTTACACCTACTTGTAGTGAATATATGAAAGAATGTATTAATATTTATGGATTAAAAGGAATTTTTAAAGGATTAAAAAGAATATTAAGGTGTCATCCATTTGGTAAAATTGGTTATGACCCAGTTTTAAAAGGAGATGAATAATGAAAAAATTAATTATTTTATGTACAAGTTTATTTTTAGTAACAGGTTGTAATTTTATGAATGATGATTTTAAAGATAAATATGTTTATACTACATTTTATCCTATTGAATATACTACAAATATTTTATATGGAGATTATGCTACTATATCAAGTGTTTATCCTAATGGTGCTAATATTGATTATGAAATTACTTCTAAAAAGAAAGAACAATATTCAAATGCTGAAACTTTTGTATATTCAGGTGTAGCTGGTGAAGCATCTTTAGCTCGTGATATATTAAATTTAAATAATAAAATTAATTTAATTGATGCTACTAAAGGTATTACAGAAGATTCTAAATTAGCAAGTACTTGGATAGATCCATCAAATTATTTAAAATTATCAAATAATATTAAATCTAAATTAATTGAATATAACAATAATATATATGTAAAAGAATCAATAGAAGAAAAATATAAAGAATTAAATGAGAAAATAAGTGAACTTGATGTTCAATTATATGATATAGGTAAAAATGGTAATTATAATACAATTTTAACTACTAATAGTGTATTTAATTTCTTAACTAAATATAATATTAACGTTATATCATTAGATCCTACAAATGAAGCTATTGATAAAGCTTATTCAGATGCTAAAAAATTAATAGATAGTAAAGATATTCAATATATTTATTATTTAGAAGGAGATAAACTTAATAGTACTCAAGAAAAATTAATTGCTGATAATTCTTTAGTTAAAGTAGAAATTAATGATATATTTTCTCTTACTGATGAGGAAAGACAAGAAAATAAAAATTATATAACTATAATGAATGATATAATTGATAATTATAAAAAAGAATTATATAAAAAATAAAACTAGAAATTTAGTTTTATTTTTTAATTAGTTTCTTCTATATCGTAATCAAATAAAGTTTTTTGTTCATTTATTTTAAATTCTTTATATGTTTTTTCAGTTACAATTCTACCTCTTGCAGTTCTTTTTACATATCCTTCTTGTAATAAGAATGGTTCAATTACATCTTCAATTGTAGTTGCTTCTTCTCCAATTGAGGAAGCAATAGATTCAATACCTACAGGTCCTCCATTAAATTTATTTATGATACTCATTAAATATTCAATATCAGTACTATCAAGACCAGAAGCATTAATTTTTAATCTTTGTAATGCTTTTTTAACTATTGGTAAATTTATTACTTCAACATCTTCTACTAATGCAAAATCATTTACTCTTTTTAAAAGTCTATTTGCTATACGAGGTGTTTTTCTACTTCTAATTGCTATTTCTCTAGCAGCATCATCATCTATTTTTGCTCCAATTACTCTTGCAGTTCTTAAAACTATTTGTGTAAGTTCTTCATCTGTATAAAATTCAAGTTTACTAATTATTCCAAATCTATCTCTTAATGGACTAGATAAATCCCCTGCTCTTGTTGTTGCTCCAACTAATGTGAATGGTGGTAAATCTATTTTAATATTTCTACTTTGTCCTTCACTTCCAATTATTATATCAAGTTTAAAGTCTTCCATAGCACTATAAAGTATTTCTTCAATATAACGTGGTATTCTATGAATTTCATCTATAAATAATACATCATTTGGTTCTAATGTAGAAAGTATAGCTGCTAAGTCTCCACTTTTTTCAATAGTAGGACCACTAGCAGTTTTAATATTACTACCAAGTTCATTTGCTATAATATGTGCAAGTGTTGTTTTACCAAGTCCAGGAGGACCATATAATAAAACATGATCTAAATTAGTATTTCTAATTTTAGCTGCTTTTACAAATACTTTAATATTTTCTTTAACATCTGTTTGTCCTATATATTCATCAAATGAATCAGGTCTTATATTCTTTTCAAAAGTATCTGTTTCAAGTTCATGATTAGTAACTACTCTTTCATCCATAATATTTCTCCTTTATATAGTCATATATTTGATACCAATTATCTTTTCTTACAAATCTATTTTCATCATGATTATATAGATTTGTAAATAATATTACATCAATACCAGCATTTGAAACATTTTCACAATGTTCTTCTTTATCATCAATAAAAAGTTTTACTCCATTTTCAATACATTCATCTTCTTTACTACCAGTATTAACAAATATTTTATCATATAAAATACCATTTCTATCTAAATAATTTTTAGTAAGTTCAAATGGATTTTTTAAATATTTATCTTTTCTAAAAGATATAATTATTATTTTATTTCCTTCATCATGTAATTTATTAATTATTTCTTTTGCCCCTTCTTTAAGTTCAGCATTATCCATTATATATTCTAATTTATCAGCAAAAAATTTACCTTTCATTTCTTTAGGCCATCCCATCATTTCAGTAAATTCATAAGCATTTTCATCTTTTATACCTGTACCATTTAATACTTCTTTGTCATATTCATCTGCTGTTTTAATAATTAATTCATTTGTAGAACAAATTGTATCATCCATATCAATTCCAATAACCATAATAAACCTCACTTCAATAATAATCTTAATGCTTCTTTTATTTGCATTTCAATAGGAAGTGACATATCAACTTTTGATACAACATTTCTAATATCATTTGTTTTATATCCAAATGATTCTAATGCTAAAGTTAATTCATCATTTACTATTGTATTATTTTCACTCATAACAAGTTTTCCTTTTAAATCTAATATAATTTGTCTTGCTAATTTTTCTCCAATTTTAGGTATTTTCTTTAAATATAATATATTTTCTCTATCAATCGCATCAACTATTCCATTAATAGAAGATGTTGCTAAAATAGTTAATGCCATTTTAGCACCTAATCCTTTAACATCAATTAATTTTAAAAATAATTCTCTTTCATCTTCTGTTGCAAAACCATATAAACTATTTTCATCTTCTCTTACATGATTATATAAATAAACAGTTTCTTCTTCATTTTCTTTAAATCTATATGGATTTGGAGTATAAACTCTATATCCAATACCTTGTATTTCTATAACTATATAATTTGTAAATTGTTTAGTAATTTTTCCTTTAAAATAATCATACATAATATCATCCTCTAATAAAATTATAGCATAATAATTATAGATGTAACAAGATTTTTAAATGTATAAAATTTCAAAATTAAAAAGAAGCAAATGCTTCTTTAATAATCAATTATAAATAACTATTTTTGTTCTTCGCTATTTACTTTAATAGCTTCTTTTCCTTTATAGTATCCACACTTAGTACATGCTCTATGTGGAGCAACTACAGCACCACAATTACTACAAGTTGTAGTAGTTGGAGCAGTTTTCTTTAAATGTGTTCTTCTTTGTCTTTTAGCAGTTTTACTAATTCTTCTAAAAGGTAATGCACCAAATAAAGTAATGTTTAATTTCATTTTTATTCCTCCTTCATATATATAAATATATAAATTTCTTCTTTGCTAGAGTATTTTCTCATAAATATTCAAAAAATTCAAGTAAAAATTAATATTTTATGCAAAAAACATTAAATTTTAATTAAATTCTATTCTTTCTCTTATATAATCTTCTACTTCATCTAATTTTAATACTACTTGTTTCATTGTATCTCTATCTCTTAATGTAACAGTATTATTATTTAAAGTTTCATCATCTATTGTAATACAAAATGGTGTTCCAATTACATCTTCTCTTCTATATCTTTTACCTATATTTCCACTTTCATCATAAGTACACATAAATTTAGATGATAATTTTTTATATATTTCATTTGCTTTTTCACTATGAAATTTTTTAACTAAAGGAAGTACTGCTACTTTATATGGAGCTAAGAATGGATGAAGACTTAATACTTCTCTTGTTGTTCCATCTTCTAATTCATCTTCATGATATGCATTAAATAATACTGCTAAAACTGTTCTATCTAATCCATAAGTAGATTCTATAATATATGGAATATATTTTTCATTTGTTTCTTGATCTAAATATTCCAAAGACTGTCCAGAATATTTTTGATGACGTGTTAAATCAAAATTTGTTCTATTATGAGTACCATTTATTTCTCCCCAACCAAATGGAAATAAATATTCTATATCACAAGCAGCTTTAGCATAATGTGCTAATTTTTCATGATCATGAAATCTTAATTTATCTTCTTTTATACCCAAATCCATAAAGAATTTCTTTCCATATTCTTTAAAGTATTCATAAAGTTCTTGATCAGTTCCTTCTTTACAAAAAGTTTGATATTCCATTTGTTCAAATTCAATAGTTCTAAATGTAAAATTACCAGGTGTAATTTCATTTCTAAATGCTTTACCTATTTGACCTATTGAAAATGGTAATTTTGCTCTCATACTTCTTTGTACATTTAAGAAATTAACATATTCTCCTTGAGCATTTTCAGGTCTTAAATAAACAACACTTTTAGCATCTTGTGTAACTCCTCTATAAGTTTCAAACATTAATTTAAATTGTCTTATATCAGTAAAATTACATTTACCACATTTAGGACATGGTACTTTATTTTCTTTAATATAATTAATCATTTCTTCATTAGTCATTTTATCTCCTAGTGAAGAATTAGTATAATCATTAATTAAATTATCTGCTCTATGACGAGTTTTACATTCTCTGCAATCTATTAATGGGTCTGCAAAAGATTCTACATGACCAGATGCTTCCCATACTCTTGGATGCATTAATATATCTGCATCAAGTTCATATGCATTATCTCTTTCTTGAATAAATCTTTTTCTCCATGCATCTTTAATATTATTTTTAAGTCTACTTCCAAGAGGTCCATAATCCCAAGTATTAGCAAGTCCTCCATATATTTCACTACCTTGAAATATAAATCCATATTGCTTACATAAATTAACCATCTTATCCATTGTCATTTCGTTTTTCATATTTAATTTCCTTTCTTAAAATAAAAAACTCCTACAATATGTAAGGGTCCTTAAGGACGGTTCCACCTTACTTATTCTAGAAGAATCACTCTTTATTATATAGCCTAAGTGTTTTACCATCACACTATTATCGCTTCATAACCAAATTTTAACACATCATTATTATAAATTCAATTATTTTTTTAAAGATAAATTTTTTTCTTTATGTGGTTTTAATAATGATAACCCTAAATCTTTAAGTTCTTCTTTTACAATAATAACATAATCATTTTTACATAAAATCATTGCTTCTTTATTATCAAATATATCTATAAAATTTCCTACTTTTATATATTGATTTTTATTTCCATTTTTAAAATATTTATATAATCTAATATCACTATAACAATTATTAGAAAAATATTCATTAATAATATTACCTAATTCTATAAAATTATTAAATTTCTTTTTAAAACTATTTTTACCAATTACTTCAAATGAATGTTCTCTAATAAAAATCTTATCTACATCAATATTATGATATACATCCCAAAAATATTCATTCATATTTATTCCCCCATAAATATGCTCTAGATTATATCACTTTTTTATTATTTTGTCAAAATCATTACTTTTTAATTAGACTTGCAACTGGTTCAAATGTTTTTCTATGTTCTTTTAAAACACCATATTTATTTAAGGCTTCTATATGTTTTTTAGTACCATATCCTTTATTATTAGCAAAATCATATTCAGGATGTATTTTATCAAGTTCATACATCATCGCATCTCTTGTAACTTTAGCTATTATTGATGCTGCTGCGATTGATTGACTTTTACTATCTCCTTTTATAATAGACTTTTGAGGAATATCAATATTTAATTTAACTGCATCTATTAATAAATATTCTGGTTTTATTTTAGAATTATTAATTGCTTCGATCATTGCTTTTTTAGTTGCTTCAAGTATATTTATTTCATCTATCACTTCTTCACTAGAAACTCCAATTCCAATACTAAGAGCATTTTCTTTTATAACATCATATAATAAGTTTCTTTTCTTTTCACTTAATTTTTTAGAATCATTAATTCTTTCATCATAAAAATCTTTTGGTAAAATTACACATGCACATACTACTGGTCCTACAAGAGGTCCTCTACCTACTTCATCTATACCTGCGATTAAATTAATACCTTTATCATAAAGTTCATTTTCATATTCTTTCATTATATACCTCAAAACTACATATTATTTTTAACAAAATTAACTAAATCAGAAGCAGAATTTTTATTTATCATATTTTTTTGATTTAAAATTAATTCTTTTTGAAGTTTTTCATCTTTTAATAATAATTTAGTATTTAATATTACTTCATCTAATGTATTAGATACTAAAGAAAGCTTATTATTAAAGAAAAATTCTGCATTATAATTTTCTATTCCAGGAATAGGCATAATAAGATTTAATGGTTTATTTAAAGTAACTATTTCACTAGTAGATAATCCTCCTGGTTTTGATAAAATTATTTTACTTACTTTCATATATTCATTCATATTATTAATGAATCCTTTAACACATAAGTTTTCATTTTTAATTTTTGATAATTTATTATACATTTTTTTATTATTACCACATACTACTATTAAATAAATATTTGGAATTTGTTTTAATAATTTTTTCACTATTTTATCCATTTTTCCAAATCCCATACTACCTGATGATAATAATACAATATCTTTATCTTTAGGTACTTTTACTATATTTTTAACCTTTTGAAAATTAGTAGATACTGGTATACCAAAAGGTAAAAATATTTTTTCATCCATTCCTTTTTTTATAAATTCTTTTTTTAATGATTCATGTGGTATTACAAAATAATCAGGTTCTGTTTCATTCCAAAATGGAATATATGAGTAATCAGTAGCAACATTTATTAATTTTATATTTTTTCCATCTTTTTTTAATTTAGTTATAGCCATTGATGGAAATAAATGAGTACATATTATAATATCATATTTATTTTCAGTTATATAATCATATATTTTATTTTTACTTAATTTAACTAATTCATAAACTGGACTTTTTAAATCAGTTTTATTATATGTTTCACCTAATTTATAAATATATTTAAATGCTTTTCCATTACCTTTAGTTGATGCTATATAAATTTTTTCTACTTTTTTAGATAATTTAGATCCTACTATATCAAAAAAATCTTTAACATCACATTCTATATTATTTAAATCAAATTCTTCTTTTATATATTTGGCACATGAATTATGTCCACCACCAGTACTACATGTCAAAACTAGTATTTTCATATTGCTAACTCCATTTATTATTAAACATATTTTGTAAATATTTTTGATTAAATGTTTTATCTAAAAAACTTTCAAAGAAATTAGATGGAGGTATTCCTTTTTCAGCTTCTCTTGCTCTTAATATAGAAACTCCTGTTAAAGCAGCATCAAATATTAAGAAAATAATTAATCCAATCATTAATTTTTCTCCAGTTTTTCTATTAAATTTATTAATAAAATTTTCAAAATGAGGATAAATAAACTTAATCCAAACTATACCTAAAAATCCCCATATAATAGACATAGCTAAGCATACTCTTCCATTAATATTTAAAAACATACCACTATAATCCCATGCAGAAAATCCTACTACTAATTCCATTCCTAAACTCATTACATATTCTAGTAATGATCCTAAAAAGAAACTTATTAAAAATAGTTTTGTATAACTTTTATCTTTATATCTATATAATAAGTATGTAAGAGCACATGCACATATTCCATAACAAGCATTAATAGGACCAATTACTAATGCTGAATGATTAATTAAAGTACCATGTACAATAAGACTAAAACATCCTTCAAATATCCATCCTACAAGACTTGCAAACAAAAACAAATAAAACATTGTATAAAAATCAACTTTAACTTTGTTTTTCCTTTTCATTACTACCACCTACTACAATAATATTATATTATTACATTTTTATATTTAAATCAATGTTTGAAATGTTTTTTTACATATATTATATTTTTAAATAATCATATATTTCATTTAAAGTTATATCAAAATTATCATAATTTACATTAAACCATTTAATATCTTTCATTTGATTATTAAACCAAGTAAATTGTCTTTTAGCATATCTTCTAGAATTTCTTTTTATTAAAGAAATTGCATCCTCTAATGTTATTTCATTTTTAAAATATTTTTCTAATTCTCTATAACCAATTATATTTGAAAAGTTTTTATAATTTTTAGAGTATAATTTTTTTGCTTCTTCAAGTAATCCATTATCAAGCATTTTATCTACTCTTTTATTAATTCTATCATATAACTCTTCTCTATTTGTTCTAAGTCCTATTAAAGTAAAATCATATACTTTAGTATTTATTTCATCTGTTTTAATTATTTTATTACCTGTTTGATTATAAAAAGTAATATATCTTTCTAATCTATGTCTATTATTTATATGAATATTATTATTTTCATCTATTTTATCAGCCATACTTTTTAATTCTTCATTTGTATATTTAGAATAATCTATTTTTTTAATATTTGTTTCTTCTAAATTATAATTATATAAAAGAGCTTTAATATATAAACCAGATCCTCCAACTATTATTATATTTTTGTTTTGTTTTATTAAATCGTTTAATATTTTTCTTCCATCTTTTTGATAATCAAATAAAGTATAATCATCATTTAAAGATACTATATCAAATAAATGATGAGGAATATTTTCTTTTTCTTCTTCTGTTATTTTAGCTGTTGCAATTAAGGGTTCCTTGTATACTTGCGTTGAATCTGCATTAATAATTTCAGCATTTAATTTTTTAGCTAAATTTATAGAGACGTCTGTTTTACCAGTTGCAGTAGGTCCTAATATTACTATAATTTTACTCATTAGTTTACCCTCTTAAATAATTTTTCTAATTCATATTTTGGATATTTTATAATTGTAGGTCTTCCATGAGGACAAGTATATGGAAATTCGCACTTAAATAATCTATTTAAAAGTTCCTCTTCTTCTAAATATCCAATATTAGTATTTGCTTTAACACTCATCTTACAAGCAAGTCTAATAGCTGCTTTTTCATTAAATTTAATTCTATCAAATTTATCCTTAAATTCACCCATTAATTCAAATATTTTTTTAATACTTTCTTCTTCATATCCTTCTTTTAACCAAGATGGATGAGATGTTACTCTAAATGTATTAGTACCAAATTCTTCTACACCAAATCCTAATTTTCTTATTTCTTCAATATTATCTTTTATATTCATAAATTCATTAGATGAATATTCAAGTTGTATTGGAAATAACATATTTGTAGTATAAACTTTATCACTTTTTAGGGCTTCCATATATCTTTCATAATTAATTCTTTCATTAGCAGCATGAATATCTATCATATACATAATATTTTCATCTTGTGCGATTAAATATGTTCCAAGAGCAAGTCCTACTGGTTTTATAAATACTTCTTCTTTTTCTACTTCTTTTTCATTATAAGTTATTTCTTCAGAATCTTCATTAAAAGATAATCTTATACTTTCATATTGTTTTTCTTCTTCATAAACTTTATTTATATCTTCATTTAATACATAATCATTATCATCAATTATATTATTTACTTCTTCATTTGTATAATTTTCATGTATTTGTGTTTCTTTATATCCTTTAAATGTATTATTAGAATTTAATAAAGCGTTTTTAATTGTTTTTGTAAGTAAATCAGTTAAACTTTCTAATTTAGAAAATTTAATATCTTGTTTAGTTGGATGAATATTTACATCTATTAGTGTTGGATCTGTTTCAATACATATAACTACAACTGGAAATTTATTTTCAGCAAGTACTGTATGATACGCGTCTTTTATAGCCCTATTTACACTTTGATTTGTTACTACTCTTCCATTTACTAAAGTAATCATATTATTTCTATTAGATTTAGATATATTTAAATTACTTATATAACCAGAAATAATATAATCATAATTTTCAGCATCTATTTTAATCATATTTTTAGTTGTATTTAAGCCATATATTTCATGTATAGTTTTATATAAATCATTACTTCCACTAGTTCTTAGTATTTCTTTTCCATCATTATATAAAGAAAAAGAAATATCAGGGTGTGACAAAGCAATTTTTTCTATAAAAGATACTGTATTTGAAAGTTCAGTATTTAAGCTTTTCATAAATTTAAGTCTAGCAGGAGTATTATAAAATAATTCTTGTACTTCAATTATTGTACCTACTCTCATACTACCTACTTTTTCACTTATAATAGAACCTGCTTTTATATTAATTAATGTAGATTCATTACCATCATAAGTATCTAAAAAAGTATTACTAACTGCAGCAATCGCAGCAAGAGCTTCTCCTCTAAAACCTAATGTATTTATAAAATATAAATCATTTTCTGTTTTAATTTTACTTGTTGCATGTCTATTAAAACAAAGTCTTGCATCTTCACGACTCATACCAATACCATCATCAATTACTTTTATTGATTTAGTACCAGAAGATATTAATTCTACTTTTATATTTTTACTTTTAGCATCAATACTATTTTCTACAAGTTCTTTTACTACATTACATATTCTTTCAACAACTTCACCAGCTGCGATTTTATTTATTAATGTATCATTCATTACATTTATTTTATTCATTTAAATCATACTCTTTCTTTTACTAACTAATTTAATATCTAAAACATTTATTTTAACACTACCTACTTTAGTAATTCTAATAAATCCAAGACCATTTATTAATATATCTGTTTCTTCATTTATATCAAATGTAAGACTAGGTAATATTTTTAATTTATCATTTTTAGATTTAACTTTTTCATATCTTAATTTATCATTCATATAAAAACTAAAACTATTAGTTTTATCACCAATATTTTCTATTCTTAATATATCATTTATTACAATAGCATAATCTTTTCTTATTTGATATGTTTTTACTTTAATTTCTTTTTTAGGATATAATTTTACTACTTTAGAATAATCTATAAAATTATATATAGCATCTTTATCTATAAATCCAGGAGTATCAACTACAGTTAATTTATTATCTAATTTAATTGTTATGTAAGATGCTGTTGTATTTGGAACACTACTAGTAGTAATCATTGGCTTTTTTAAATTACTTGTAAGTAAATGATTTATAAAAGTACTTTTACCACTATTAGTAAAACCAACTATATAAAGTCTTCTTACATTATCTTTTCTTATTTTATTTAAAAATGCATCTATATTATAATTTTTAACTGAACTAATACACATAACATTATCAGTATCAAAAATATTACTTCTAATATAATCAATTATTTTCTTTTCTTTTAAACTTTTAGGCAATATATCTTTTTTAGTAATTAATATATATTTAGTTCCTCTAAATTTATTAATATATTTTTTAAGTCCAAGATTTATATTTAAAGGATCTATTAAAAATGCTATACTTGCATATTCATCACTATTAATATTTCTAACAATACCATCTGTATCTATTTTTTTATCAAGTACACTATATTCTCCATAATGTTTTATTTTAAAACATCTTTCACAATATAATGATTTATCATAAACACTAGATTTTACAAAACCTTCTTTATTTATATTATCAGTTTGTAATATACTTCCACATCCTATACATTTTTTATTCATAATATTTTCCTCTTACTAATAAATCTTTTTTAGCAAGTTCTCCATAAATATATTTTTCAAATAATCTATTAAAAAATGTTATTGAAAAATCTTTTTCATTTAATGGATTTACAAGTATAGTAGTAAGATCTAATTTATTAGCTCCATATACATCAGTTAATAATTGATCTCCTACAGCCGCTATTTCAGTAGATTTATATTTAAACTTTTCCATTATTTTTAAATATTTATTTTTATTTGGCTTTAATGAAAAAGCACAAGCATCAACATTTAAATATGTTTTAAATGGTTCTATTCTATGTTTAGGAGAATTAGATAATATAATTATTTTAAATCCTATATTTTTTAATTCATCAAATAATTTCTTAAGTCTTTTAGTTGGAGTATTTACATGAATAGGCGCTATTGTATTATCTAAATCAAATAAAATACATCTAATACCCTTTTTGTATAGTTTTTCATAATTAATATAATAAATACTTTTTTGATATATATCTGGTCTATAATTCTCTATCATATAAATACCTCTTTTTAAATTATATCAATTTTTTTAATTAAAAAAAAGATACTTAACTAAAAAAGTATCTAATTAAATTTATTTACAATCAAGTTCTGGATAACCTGATACTCCTAATTTCCAATCACATAATGTATAACCTGTTAATCTATCATCTATGTCTGTTAAAGTAATACTACTCTTATTTGTATTTAATGTACTAACAAAAGTAGCATTCTTCATTTCACTTGCTGTTTTACCTATTACATTTGTTGTATCTTCTGGTTTTGTTCCAGTTAAAGTATTTAAATAATATACATTTTTATAATTTGTTGTTACACTTGAATCATTATTTGTTATGACATTATTAGTCTTTATGCTATTTAATGAGCCAGTGTTATATACATTATTTAATGTTACACTTTTGGGTTCTACATATATTATTCCGTTTGCCGTTAATTCACCTGTTGTATTTCCATTCATTGTTATATTTCCTTGATTATAACTATTTATTATTTTTGTATTTGTTCTTGTATCTTCTTGATTAGATGAAGTAGATGATACTTGTCTCCCTACTAACCCACCTACTTGTGAATTATAATTATCAATATTTGCTTCTATATTACCTATATTATAACTATTTAATATTACTATATCTTCATGTTTTGTACTCCATCCACTTGTGTCTCCAATTAAACCTCCTATATGCGTATAATTATTTAACCAAGTATCACCTGATGTTATTTTTGCTAAATTATAGCTATTATTCATTATTAATCCTGCTTGGCATTCTCCAACTAATCCACCTGTTCTATTTCCTCCACTTATTTCTCCTGCTTTTTCATTTGATGAATTTGTTATTATACTTGTTTGTGTACTAGTAAATTGACCTACTAAACCTCCTATAGTTCTTCCTCCTGCATTACTTATTTTACTAGTTGTTATTGTATTTTTATTATGACTATTATTTATATTTACTTTACCACTAATATAACCTACTAATCCTCCTGCATAAAAACCACTATTACTATCAATTGTTATTTTTCCTTCATTATTACTATTATCTATTTCTAATTCTTTTGTACTTCTTCCTATTAACCCTCCTAAATATAATGTTGTATCTGTAGATTTTCCTATTATTTCTCCATAATTTATACTATTTTTCATTATTGTTTTTGTAACATTATCATTTATATTTTGTCCTATAAGACCTGATGTTAAAAATCCTAATTCATTTGTTATTGTTCCATAATTTTTACAATTTTCTATTGTTAATGTTCCTCCTTGATTTCCTGCAATTATGCCTGCAGTATAACTTCCCCCAAAAATATTACTTTTATTTATACTATTTTTTATTGTTGAATTTCCAATACTCCATCCTGCTATTCCACCTACTGGATAAGAATCCGTTTTATTTGTAACTATAACTTCATTTACACAATTATCTATTATTGAATCATTTATTTGTCCTACTATTCCTCCTAATGGTATTTTTACATCAGTTGTTATTTCACCTTCTATCGTTAAATTTATTACTTCTCCATTTTTTAAATAGGCTATAAAAGAAAACATTTCACTATCTAAAACATCAGTATTATGAATATATAAATTATCTATTCTATTGCTATTTCCATCAAACGTTCCACTAAATGGTGTTGCTTCTTTTCCTATTGGAGTAAATCCACTTCCTGTTGTTACTATATCTTTATTTATTTCTGCATCTTTATAATTTTCTTCATTTTGAAAATCTAAATTATTCATTAATTTAAATACTTTATTTTCAAATGTTTCACCACTATTTACTCTTTCACTTAATTCTATTAAATCTTCTATGTATTGTATTTTAAATGGATCTTCTTCTGTTCCACTTCCTTCAAAATATTCATCTACTGTAGGTTCATCTGGTTTATCTTCTATTTCTTTTCCCTCTTCTATTGATGTTCCATCACATGCAGTTAAGCCTACTCCTTCTTGTCTTGTTTCAATTTTTATTGTCTTATTACTTCTACTATTTCCTATATCATCTCTTTTTATATCACTTGCATTCGTTTTTATTAATTGATAATTATTATCCATTACTTGTATACTTATTATTTTTCCATTATTAGATAATTCTACTTTATATTTTAAACTTGATTTTGCGTCTACATCTAATGGATTTGTTTTTGAATCAAAACATGTTTTACTTTTATTTGTTAATGAATTTGTTACATATGCTTGTTGTGATGTTCTTATTATATTTTGTACTTCATTTACAAATACATTTTCTCTTGCATTTCTATATAAATTTAATACATTTGGTATTGCTATTATTACTAGTATTGCTAAGATTGCAATAACTGCCAATAGTTCTACCAATGTAAATCCTTTTTTACTTTTCATATGTAATACATCTCCTATCATCTACGCTACTAAGAAAATTATATATATATATATGGAAAGTCAAGTTAAATCAATAATTTTGAAGTTATTATTTACAGCCAAGTTTACAGCCATGACAAAAAATAGGTGAAATTTCACTTATTTTTTAATTGTTGTAACTCAGATAATGTATAAGGATTATCTTCTACAAGTCTAGTTAATGAGTTATATTCATTAATCCCATATAATCGACATGTTTCAATATAGCTTCTTATATTAGCATAATCAATTGCTCTTTCTAT
>CANRCA010000014.1 GCA_947628985.1 uncultured Bacilli bacterium
TAACACTTTTTATTTTGCAATATTTTTTGATAAATTTTAGATAACCTAAAGACTTTTCCTCAGAAATTTGGTACAATTTAGACATATTTCAGTGATGAAAAGAGTAGTAAATGAATTTTTATTTATAGAAAGTTAGTGGTTGATGGAAACTAATATAAAAATAATTGAACTTGCTTTTTTAGAAATAACGTAGTTTGGCGTTAACAAAATAAAGATGCATAAAAAACTTTATGAATTAAGGTGGTACCGTGGGTAATAACTCATCCTTAAATTATAAAGTTTTTATTTTTGGAGATGAGTTATGAAAAGTGTATTTTGGTTTATGTATGATTTTATATTATGGTTTTTAGTATTTTATATATTTTGTAGAGTATTTTTAAATAAGAAAAAAACAAGTTATTCTAAATTAAAAAAGAATGATGATACTAAGTTATTTATTGATAAATATAATTTAGATGTTAAAAAAATAGGTTTCAAAAAAATATTAAACATAGTAACAATGATAAATTGTATTATAATATCATTTACTAGTACCCTGATACTTAGAATTGATAATATATTTGTATCAGTAATAGTTTGTTTTATAGTTATAATAATGCTTGTGTATTCATTATTTGAAATAGCAGGAAGATATTTAAAGAAATTGGAGGTTAAATAATATGTATGATTTTAAAGAAATAGAAGAAAAATGGCAAAAAATATGGTTAGAAAAAAAATGTTTTGAAGCAAAAAATAATAGTGAAAAAGAAAAATATTATTTATTAGTAGAATTTCCATATCCAAGTGGAAGTGGTTTACATGTAGGACATGTAAGAAGTTATACAGCACTTGATGCAATGGCTAGAATTAAAAGAATGAAAGGATATAATGTATTATTCCCAATGGGATTTGATGCATTTGGAGCTCCAGCAGAACAATATGCTATTAAAAATCATGTTTATCCTGCTGATATAGTAAATGATTGTATAAAAGTTTTTAAAAGTCAAATGCTAAAATTAGGTTTTTCATTTGATTGGTCTCGTGAGTTTGCAACTTGTGATCCAAAATATTATAAATGGACACAATGGCAATTTTTACAATTCTATAAAGCAGGACTTGCATACAAAGCAGAAAAAGAAATAAATTGGTGTCCTAAATGTTTAACAGGACTTTCTAATGAAGATGCTGAAGGTGGAGTATGTGAAAGATGTGGAACTAAAACAGAAAAGAAATTAAAAAGTCAATGGATGCTTAAGATGAGTGCATATGCAGATAAATTATTAGATGGACTTGAAAAAACGGATTTTATGGATAAAATTAAAACTGCTCAAATTAATTGGATAGGTAGAAGTGAAGGAGCAAGTGTTAATTTTAAAATAGAAGGAGAAGATGATTACTTAGAAGTATTTACTACAAGACCAGATACTTTATATGGAGTAACATTTATGGTTATGTCTCCAGAACACAAATATTTAGAAAAATATCAAAATAAAATTAAAAATATTGATGAAGTACATAAATATCAAGAATATGCTAGATCTAAAACAGATATTGAAAGAACAGATTTAACTCGTGAAAAAACAGGCGTTAAATTAGATGGATTTTATGTAATAAATCCTGTTAATAATGAAAAAGTACAAGTATGGATAAGTGATTATGTACTTGCAAATTATGGTACTGGAGCAATTATGGCAGTACCTGCTCATGATCAAAGAGATTATGATTTTGCTACTAAATTTAATATTCCAATTATAGAAGTTATTGAAGGTGGAGATATTAATAAAGAAGCATATACTGGCGATGGAAAAATGATTAATTCTGATATTTTAAATGGAATTGATAATAAAAAAGAAGCAATATCTAAAATGATTAATTTCTTAGAAGAAAAAGGTATAGGTAGTAAAAAAGTAAATTATAAATTACAAGATTGGATATTTAGTAGACAAAGATTTTGGGGAGAACCAATTCCAATGATTTATTGTGAAGATTGTGGTTGGGTTCCAGTACCAGAAGAAGAACTTCCATTAGTTTTACCAGAAGTTCCATCTTATGAACCAACTGAAACTGGAGAAAGTCCACTTGCAAATGTTACAGATTGGGTAAATTGTAAATGTCCAAAATGTGGAAAAGATGCAAAACGTGAAACTGATACAATGCCAAACTGGGCTGGATCTAGTTGGTATTACTTAAGATTTATGGATCCACATAATGATAAATGTTTTGCAAGTATGGATGCTCTTAAATATTGGGGAATGGTAGACTACTATAATGGTGGAATGGAACATGCAACAAGACACTTATTATATGCAAGATTCTGGCATGAATTCTTGTATGATCAAGGATTAGTTCCAACAGAAGAACCATTTAAAAAACGTGTATCACATGGTATGATACTTGGTGAAAATGGTGAAAAAATGAGTAAATCAAAAGGTAATGTAGTAAATCCTGATGATATGGTTAATTCATATGGAGCAGATGCTTTAAGAACTTATGAAATGTTCATTGGAGATTATTCTAAAGATGCATCATGGAGTGAAAATGGTCTTAAAGGATGTAAAAGATTCTTAGATAAAATTTATAGATTAAAAGATAAAGTAAATGATGATAATGAATATTCTAAAGATTTAGAAATACTAATAAATAAAACAATTAAAAAAGTAGATGAAGATATAAATTCAATGAATTATAATACAGCAGTATCTGCATTAATGATTTTATCTAATGAATATGATAAAAAAGAAAATATTACTAGAAAAGATTATAGAACAATATTACATTTATTAAATCCAATAGCACCTCATTTAACAGAAGAGTTAAATGAAATGTTAAGCCTTGGTAAACCATTTTACGAAAGTAGTTTTCCAGAATATGATGAAAATAAAATTACATTTGATAAAGTCAATATAGCATGTTCTGTTAATGGAAAACTAAGAGCTACTATTGAAGTAGATAAAGATACAAATGAAAATGAATTATTAAAACTTGCTAAAGAACAAGAAAACGTTAAAAAATATATAGAAGAAAAAGAAATAATAAAAGAAATTGTTATAAAAAATAAAATTGTTAATATTGTTGTAAAATAAAAAATTAAAATAGTTGTTTCATACAATATTTTAATTTTTTTATTTATCTTTTTTCATTTAAAAATCTTTTTAATAGAAATGTCATAAAATATGGAAATGTATAAAATTTACCATTAAATCCTATATTTTTATTACATAGTTTTATACCATATTTAATATTTTTATATTGTTTTTCTTCTATTAATTTATTTAATGAATAAGTTGCATTATCTGATGATTTAACTTCTACTGGAATTATACTTTTTTCATCTCTTAATATAAAGTCCATCTCAACTTTATTTTTTTCATCTCTATAAAAGAATAAATCAAATCCTGCTTTAGTAAGCATTTCAGCAACTATATTTTCGTAAAGAGCTCCTTTATATGTTCCAAAGTTTTGATTGTTTCTTAAATCTTTTTGAGATTCTTCATCAAGAGATCCTATTAATAATCCTGTATCTGCAAAATATAATCTATAATTATCAGGATTATAATTAGCCTTTAAAGGCATTTCTAAATGATCTAGAGAATAACTTATATTAATTATTCCTGCTCTATCTAGCCAATCAATAACACCAACATATTCTCTGTTTCTAGCTCCATCTTTAAGTTTAGTAATTTGAAATTTTTTATTGTCATTTCCAAGAAATATTTTTATTTTTTTATATGCATCTAATATTTTCAAATTTTTAGGATTACCAGTATATTTTTTAATATCTTCTTCATAGTCAATTAATAATTTTTGTTGAGATGCTAAGATACCACTAAAGTTTTTATTATCTATAAATGTACTTACAATCTCAGGCATACCACCAGTTATTAGATAATCTTTAAAATTATTCATCATAACATCATATTGAGTATTCGTTAATGGCTTGACTTCTTTCATACATGTATATAGATCTTCGATTTGTTCATTGTTATATCCTTTTGCCCATAAAAATTCTTCAAAATCTAATGATCTCATTGTGTAATCTTCTTTATTGCCAACACTATTTGAATGTATTTGATTATAATTAATTCCCATTAATGATCCAGAACATATAACATCAAATCTACCATCTTCATGAAAAAATTTTAAAGAAGTTGCTGTATCTGGATATTCTTGCATTTCATCAAAAAATATTAAGGTCTCTCCCGGTATAAATTTAAAATCACTATTTATCAAACTCATATTTTTAATAACTTTATCTGTTGTATAACCATCTTGAAATATTTGTTTAAATTGTGGCATAGAAACATAGTTTATTTCAATAAAAGATGTATAATTTTCTCTACCAAATTTTTCTACTGATGTTGTTTTTCCAATTTGTCTTGCACCTTTTATTATTAATGGTTTTTTATTTTTTGAATTTTTCCAATCAATTAAATATTTATCGATTTTTCGCTTTAATTCAGCCATATTATCACTCTCCAAGATAATTTTATCACATTTTTAGAAAGAAAATCAATATAAAAAATCACATTTTACGAAAGAAATTATGACATAAAAATCACATTTTTAGAAAAATATTTGTTTAATGAAACTTTTTTATATTCATTTATAATAAATAAAAAGAAAATATTTAAGTTTAGACCATTTTTATAGTATAATTTAATAAAGAGGTGGAAGATGATAGGAGTATATGATTATACAATATTATTAACATATTTAGGATTTTCTTCTGGAATTTTAGGAATTATTCTATCATTTACAGGTCATATTTTCTATGCAATAATATGTTTAATGTTTTCTGGACTTTGTGATATGTTTGATGGAAGAGTAGCAAGAACTAAAAAGAAAAGAACTGAAGAAGAAAAACAATTTGGAATACAACTTGATAGTTTATCTGATTTAGTTTGTTTTGGTGTTCTTCCTTCAGTAATAGGATATAATATAGGACTTTGTAAAAGTTATCTTGTACCAATAGTTATATTTTATCCACTTGCAGCATTAATAAGACTTGCATATTTTAATGTATTAGAAATTACAAGACATAGTAATTCACCTGTTAAAGAATTTATAGGACTTCCAACAACTGCTTCTGCATTAATATTTCCATTTATATACATTTTTAAAAAATTCTTAAAAAAATATTTTGCATTAGTTTATGGATTAACATTATTAATAGTTGGATTTTTAATGATAAGTAAAATTAAAATAAAGAAACCACAAAATAAAACAATGATTATACTAATTTTAATAGGAGTTACAGAAATAATATTAATTATTACTGTTAAAAAATTCTTATGGAATATATAGCAAGAGAAAGAAATAGTAAAGAAAATATAATTACAAAATCTAATAATGCTCTTAACTTTTTATATAATACTTTTATTGGAAGAATAATATTAAAAATAATAATAACAAAACCATTTTCAAATTTAATAGCATTATATATGAATAGTAGTTTATCAAAACATAGAATTAAAAAATTTATTGATAAAAATGATATAAATGTATTTGAATATATTGATAAAAATTATACTTCATATAATGATTTTTTTACTAGAAAAGTTATACCTTATAAAAGACCAATTAATGCAAGAAAAGATATTTTTATATCTCCTTGTGATAGTAAATTATTAGCATATCAAATTACAAAAGATTTAACTTTAAATATTAAAGATTCTTATTATAGTATCAATACACTAATAAATGATGATATCATTAATGAATATGTAGGTGGTATTGCATTAGTATTTAGATTAACTACAGATAATTATCATAGATATTGTTATATTGATAGTGGTACTAAAGGAAAAAATTATAAAATTAAAGGAGTTTATCATACAGTACAACCAATATCATTAAACAAATATAATTTTTTTAAAACTAATACTCGTGAATATACAATATTAAATACAAAAAATTTTGGTAAAATTATAGAAGTAGAAATAGGTGCACTTTCAATAGGAAGAATAAAAAATAATCATGAAGAGTATTCTTATAAAAAAGGAGAAGAAAAAGGTTATTTTGAATTTGGAGGTTCAACTATAGTATTATTAGTTAAAAAAAATATTTTAATACTTGATGATGATATAACTTCTAACTCAAAAGAAAATATAGAAACAATTGTTAAATATGGACAAAGAATAGGTAAAACTAAATTTATAACAAGAATGATTAATAGAATAAATAATTTAAAAAATAATAAATAATTTAATTTCATAAAATAAAATATATGTGAAAAAAGTAAAAATTTATAGCATATATAAATAAAATATGTTAGAATATAGTAGATTTTTAAAGGAGGTGCTAAAATTGCTAGAATTAAAACATATAACAAAGATTTATGATACAGGCACTTTAAAACAAAAAGCACTTAATAATGTTAGTTTAAGTTTTAGAAAAAGTGAATTTGCTTCAATTTTAGGACCATCTGGTTCAGGAAAAACTACATTATTAAATATTATTGGTGGGTTAGATCAATATACTAGTGGAGACTTAATAATTAACAACATATCAACAAAAAAATATAAAAGTTCTGATTGGGATACATATCGTAATCATAAAGTAGGTTTTGTATTTCAAAATTATAATTTAATATCTCATCAAACAGTTTTACAAAATGTTGTACTTGCATTAACATTATCTGGTATTAGTAAAAAAGAAGGTATTAAAAGAGCAAAAACAGCTTTAAAAGAAGTAGGGCTTTCAGAACATATTTATAAAAAACCAAATCAATTATCTGGTGGACAAATGCAAAGAGTAGCAATAGCAAGAGCACTTGTAAATGATCCAGATATACTACTTGCTGATGAACCAACTGGAGCATTAGATTCAGAAACAAGTATTCAAATAATGAATTTACTTAAAAAAATATCAAAAGATAAATTAGTTATTATGGTTACACATAATCCTGATTTAGCAAATGAATACTCAAATAGAATTATAAATTTAAAAGATGGAGAAATTACATCTGATACAAATCCTTATGATGGTAAAGAAAAAGAAGAAGATAAAGAAGACCTAAAAAATAAAAAAACAACTATGTCATTTTTAACAGCTTTATCATTATCATATAATAATTTAATGACTAAAAAAGGAAGAACAATATTAGTAGCATTTGCAAGTTCTATTGGTATTATAGGTATAGCATTAATATTATCACTATCAAATGGTTTTCAAAATTATATAGATAAAATACAAGAAGATACACTTTCTTCATACCCACTTACAATTACATCAGAAACAGCAGATATAACATCAGTATTACTTTCAATGATAGGAGAAGATAGTGAAAGTGATATAGATAATAATATTGTAAAAGAAGAACAAAATGTTACATCAATGTTTTCAAATGTTAGTACAAATGATTTAAAAAGTTTTAAAAAATATTTAGATGATAATTATAAATTAATTGAAAAAGATATATCATCAATTAAATATAGTTATAGTATAGACCCTCTAATTTATACTAAAGATGTAAATAATAAAATATCAAAAGTAAATCCAAATTCATTATTTTCATCTATGTATGGTGGAAGTGGAGTATCTAATATGTATTCTTCTTATGCAAGTATTTTCTCTCAAATGTTAGATGATGAAAAGGCATTAGAAGAACAATATCAATTATTAGAAGGTAAATGGCCAACTGATTATGATGAAATGATTATAGTTTTATCAGACCCTCATAAAATATCAGATTTATTAGTTTATTTCTTAGGACTTAGAGATATAGAAGAACTATATGATATGATAGAAAAAATGATGCAAGGAGAAACTATTGATATTACGACAGAACCTATGGAATTTACTTATGAAGACTTAATGAATATTGAATTTAAATTAATAAATCAAAGTGACTTATATAAATATAATGATAAATATAATATTTATGAAGATATGTCAAATGATGAAGACTATGTAAAAAAACTATATGATAAAGGTGTAAATTTAAAAATAGTAGGAATAGTAAGTCCAAAAGAAGGAACTACATCAATGGCATTATCTCCAGGAGTTGCTTATACTAAAGATTTAATTAATTATATAATTAATACATCATATGAAAAAGAAATAGTACAAAAACAATTAAAAGATAAAGAAGTAAATGTATTTTCAAATACTAGATTTGATGATGAAAAACCATCTACTGAATTAGATTTTCAAGATTTAATTACAGTTGATAATAAAAAATTAGAAAGTGCATTTAATGTAAAATTAGATGAAAAAGATATAGAAAAATTAACATCAGGATATATGCAAGAAATATCTGCTTCAATTACAACAGATTTAACACCTGCTAGAAATGATTTTAATGAATCTTTAAATACATTAAGTAAAAACTTATTTAATAGTTTATCAAATACAGTAATTTATACAAATGAAGTAGAAAGTAAAGTACAAGAAATACTATCAAATGAAGAAAATTCTAAAATAATATCTAATTTAGAAAATAATTATGGTATTCCAAGTGCAGTTTATCAAAGTACATTTACAAGTTTATTTATGGGACTATTAAATAGTTATATTGCTTCATACAATCAAATGGATACTTCACTTACAACAGATCCTACTAATATGGGAGCATTAGTTGTAAGTACAATGAGTGATAGCATTATAAATGAATTTTTAAATCAAGCAATAGTTGTAACAACAACAGAAAGTTTTGCTAAAAATATGACAGAAGCAAAAATGCAAAAATCAATATTAACTAAAGTTGGTGATTTAACTGGTAATTTAATGGGATCTTTATCAAATGCATTTAATGTAGATCCAGATAAGATTGCATCTGCATTTAGTTTTGATTTAAGTGAAGATGAACTTAGAAGAATAATGGATGCGATGATTAATACAGATGATGGAAGTAATGCTAATACAAATTTAGTATCACTTGGATATCAACCAAAAGATGAACCAACTTCAATATCAATATATTTTAATAGTTTTGATTCTAAAGAAAACTTCTTAGATTTCATAGATAAATATAATAAAGAAGTAGAAGAAGAAAAAGAAATTAAATATACTGATGCTACGGGAATATTAATGTCTTCTGTTAAAAAAGTAGTTAATAGTGTAAGTTATGTACTAATCGCATTTGTATCAATTTCATTAGTAGTATCATCTATAATGATTGGTATTATTACATATATTTCAGTACTTGAAAGAACAAAAGAAATTGGTATTTTAAGAGCAATAGGTGCATCTAAAAAGAATATTTCATCAATATTCAATGCAGAAACATTTATTATTGGACTTTTATCAGGATTAATTGGTATTGGAACAACTTTAATACTAATACCAATTATAAATGCTATAATACATTCACTTACAAATAATACTAATATAAGTGCATCTATTCCAATAAGTGCAATTATCGTATTAATAATATTAAGTATTGTACTAACTATAATAGGTGGATTAATACCATCTAAGAAAGCATCTAAACAAGATCCAGTAGTTGCTTTAAGAAGTGAATAAGAAAGTGAAAAACTTTCTTTTTGTTTACATTTATTTACAATTAATAAAAAAGTATTTTTGTAATAACTAATAATATTATTGTATAATTAAACTATGAATAGTATTATTGAAAAAATTAGTGATAACGCAAGAAATATTATTGAAGATAATAATTTTTTGTTTGCTGCATTTGAAAATAGATTAATAGCAAGATTAACTCATATTTTTGAAAAATATAAAATTCCTATTAATAAAAATATTATTAAAAAGAATTTAGAAGAAAATTTAATTAATCATTTATCTGAATCAAATGAAGAAATATTAAATAAATATGTAGAATTATTATCAAATTATGAAATAATAATAAATAAATATGTTTCAAATAATGAAAAAACAGAAATTATTAAAAAATCAACTATGGAATTTATAGAAAAAATAGCAAGTAAAAATAAAACATTCATTACACCAAAAATATCATCTAACTTTATTGAATATTTAAACTCTATAACATTTGTTTATGATAATGCAACTTTAAATAATGAAATATTAAATAGAGTAGAAAATGATACTTCTGAAATATTAAATGAATTTAATAGAAATAATTATAATTTTGTAGTTGAGTCAATTAATGATATAATAAAAAATATAATTTTAAATATGAAAGAGTGATTTTTATGGATTTATTATTTTATAAGAAGTTTGAACCAATTTATGTAATAGGGCATTCTAATCCTGATTTAGATAGTGCAATATCATCTAAAATTTTATGTGAACTATTTAATCATTATGGAATAGAAGCATATTATGCAGTATTAGATAAAGATTATGAATTTAAAGATGGAACTTATGACAAGAAAATGATAAGTGAATGTAAAGATTATAAGCCAGTTGTAATTAAGAGTGAAGATATATTAAAATATAATTGGTTTTTAGTAGATCATAATGATGTAGTACAATCAGTTGGAGAAGATGCAAATGTAGTTGCAAGTTTAGATCATCATTATAATGCTAACAGTAAAAATGTATATGATTTTATATGTACACCTTTAAGTGCAGTTGCTTTATATTTATATAATGAATTTCGTAAAGAATATGAATTTAGTGATGAACAAAAACATGAAATTTATCTTGCATTCTTAAGTGATAGTGTATTTGGTAAATCATCTAAATATAGTATTTATGATGAAAAATTAGTAGAATTACTCGGATATGATACAAATTATGAAGAAGCATTTAAAAAATATTTTATACCAACTGATCTTAGTAAAGGAATAGATGCCTGTTTACATAATGGATATAAAAAATATAATTTTAATGGAACAAAATTTGAAAGTGGATACATTGAAGCATTTGGAACTGATGGAATGGATGAATATGAAAAATTAGTTTCTAAACAAAAATCTTTTTTAGGAATATGGATTGATTTTAATAAAGAAGAAACACATGTATTCTTTCAATATAATAATAAAATGAAAAAAATGATTTATAGTTTTATAGCATCAAGAGGAAGTACTATTATAGATGATGTACTTGAATATATTTATAAATTAAATAAAAGGAGATAAGTATGAACGTTTATTCACAAGTAAAAGAATTTAAAAAGAAATATCCAAAAACAGTAGCATTTAGATTAAAAAAGCATTCTCAAATAGTAGAAAAACATTTAAATCCAGGAGAAGAAGTACTATTTGCTTTTTGTGGTCAAAAAAATGTAGGTTCCTTAGATTTTATTAATTCTTGTGTAATAGCACTAACTAACAAAAGAATTATAATAGGACAAAAAAGAGTATTTTGGGGATATTTCTTTACAACAATAACACCAGATTTATATAATGATTTAAAAGTAAGAAAAAATTTAATATGGAGTGATATAGAAATAGATACTGTTAAAGAAAATGTATATATTTCAAATTTAGATCCAGATGGTGCTGTTGAAATAGAAACAAACATAACAGAATTTATGATGAAAGAGAAGAAAAATGGAAAAAAGAAAAATGAAGAGGAAAATAATAATTAGTGTAATATTAAATATATTACTACTTTTTAATGTTGTAAATGCAGAAGAATTAAATTTAAGTAGTCAAAAATATATACTATATAATTTAAATGAAGATGAAGTCTTACTAGAAAAAGATGCAAATGAAAAAGCTTCCATAGCAAGTTTAACAAAAATAATGACAGTTTTAGTAGCAGTAGAAAATATAGATGATTTTGATGAAAAAGTTACTATTACATCTGAAATGTTAAATGGTATAGATTGGGATGTACAAGTAGTAGGACTTAAAGTAGGGGAAAAATTAAGTTATAATGATTTATTATATTCTTCAATGTTAGCAAGTGGAGCTGATGCAGTTAATGCTCTTGCTTTTAGTATAGGTGGTTCTAAAAGTAAATTTGTAGATTTAATGAATAAAAAAGCAAAAGAATTAAATTTAAAAAATACTAAATTTGCAAATCCTATAGGATTATATGATGAAAATAATTATAGTACAGCAAGTGATGTAGCAGAAATTTTAAAATATGCTCTTAAAAATAAAAAATTCAAAGAAATATTTGAAACAAAAAGATATACATTAAGTAATGGAAAAGAAATAAAAAGTACAATAGAAAGTTATAATCAAAGATTAAATGAAAATATAACTTATATAACAGGAAGTAAAACAGGATATATAAATGCTGCTGGTTATTGCCTTGCAACAACAGCTACACTTAATGATGTTAATTATTTACTTATTACATTAAATGCACCAAACACTGATCCCACAGCTCATATAAAAGATCATGTTAAAACTTATAATTATTATAATGATAATTATAGTTATAAAAATATTGTTAATAAAGAAGATGTTGTAGTAACATTAAAAACTAAATATGCAAGAGAAAAAAATATAGATATATATTCAAATATAGAAATTAATGATTATTTAGATAATAATTTTGATAAATCAAAAATAGAATATGAATATGATGGTATAGATAAAATATCATACTTTACTAAAAAAGGTACTAAACTTGGAAAAATAACTATAAATTATGAAGGCAAAACTTTAAATGAATTTGATTTAATTTATAATCAAACATTATCATTTAGTTTAATTTCTTTCTTGTGGATTAATAAATTTTATGTTATAATCATAGTCATTGTTTTGTATTTGTTTTATAGATATAAAAAAGTACAAAGAATAAGAAGAAAAAGAAGACTTGCAAAGTTAAAACAAAATAAAAATATTTAAAATTAATAAAGGGGGTATGCTTATATGATTAATAATTTATTTATAGAATCTAATCTTCCAGATACATTAAGTGAAAAAGAATTACTATCTTATTTTGAAAAAATGCATAATGGAGATGAAGATGCACGTGAAATAATTATTAAACATAATTTAAGATTAGTTATAAATAGAGTAACTAAAAAATTTAGTTTATTTCCATATGAAAAACAAGATTTAGTGTCAATTGGAATGATAGGACTTATAAATAGTGTTGATACATTTGATATAACTAAAAATTTAAAATTTTCAACATATGCAGCTAAATGTATAGATAATGGTATACTTAATGAACTTAAATCTAATAATAAAAAATTAAAACAAGAAAAAAGTATTAATTCTAAAGTAACTACTGATAAAAATGGTAATGAATTAACATTAGAAGATATAAGTAGTGAAAGTATTGATTTTACAGAAGATTATGAAAAACAAGAAATAATTAAAGTATTAATTCAATTAATTGATAAATTAGAAGGAAGAAAAAAAGAAGAATTAATTTTATATTTTTATAAAGGTTATAATGAAGAACAAATAGCTGCATATTATAATATTACTAAAAAAGCAGTTTCACAAATGTTAAGAAGTACTTTACAAGATATAGCAAATGAATTAAAAGAACAAGGTTTAATAGAAAATTATAGTATAAGATTACGTTTTAAAGATAGAAAAAATTATAATAATATAGAATTATAATAATAAATAGAAAAATAATAAAAAGGAAATATAAAAATGAGTAGTAATTTAATAATAGAATATAATTTTCCAAAACCTTTAAATGAAACTGAACTAAAATCTTACTTTGAAAAAATGCATAATGGAGATGAAGATGCAAGACAAACAATTATAGAACATAATATAAGACTAGTTATAGATAGAGTATTTAAAAGATTTTATAATTATAATTATGAAAAAGAAGATTTAATATCAATTGGTATATTAGGATTAATACATAGTATTGATTCATTTGATGAAACAAAAGAAACTAAATTTTCGACATATGCAACTAGATGTATAGATAATGAAATTATTTATGAACTTAAAAAGAAATCACAATATGTAAATGATGTAAGTCTTAATGCAAATTGGTGCGATGATGACAAAAATGATGATGTTACATTAGAAAATTTATTATATGATGAAAATAATTTCATTGAAGAAATGGAAGAAAGTGAACTTAAATATTATTTAAGAAATATAATATTAGAATTACCTCAAAGAGAAAAAGAAATAATAATATTATATTTTTATAAAAATTATCCACAGTATTTAATAGGAAAATATTGTGGTTTATCTAGAACAATGATTACAAAAATAATTAAAGATACATTAAAGAAAATTGCATTAGAATTAATGGATCAAGGTTTAATAGATACATATAATATTACTAATACTGGTTTAAAAAATTCAAGTAGAAATTTATTATTAAAAAAATAAAAATTAAAACTTTTAATTTGTAAAAATAATATTTAAAAGTTGACAATAACTTTATAAAATTTTAAAATATTACTAGAGGTATTTTATACTTCTAGAAAGAAGATAATGGAGGAAAAATTATGAATGAGGTAGTTTTCTCCATTTTGCTTGTGATAGTTGGATTATTTGTAGGCGCATCTATAGTGTTAATTATAAATAAACTTAAAGTAAGCGCTGCACAAAAAGAAGCTGATAAATTAATTCAAGATGCTAAAAAAGAAGCTGAAAAAGTAAAAAGAGATGGTATCTTAGAATTAAAAGAAGAAAGTTACAAATTAAAAAATCAAACTGATGCAGAAATTAAGGAAAAGAAAAAAGAACTTAATGATCTAAATCAAAGAATTGATAACAGAGAGAAAAGTTTAGATAAACGTGATGAATTACTTGCTGAAAGAGAAAGAAACTTAGAACAAAAAGATAAAGATTTATTAGCAAAACAAATGGAAATTCAAGATAAAGATGCAAAAATGGAGAGCATAATAAAAGAGCAAATTGCCCTTTTAGAAAAAATATCTGGTTTTTCAAAAGAAAAAGCTAGAGAATTAGTCATGAAAAAAGTTGAAGAAGAAATGAATAAGGAAATAGCTATTTATTTGAAAGACAGAGAAGATCAAGCTAAATTAGAAGCTGATAGAAAAGCAAAAGAAGTACTTGTTTCTAGTATGCAAAGATACTCTAATGATGTAACAAGTGAACAAACAGTTAGTACAGTAGAACTTCCTAATGATGAAATGAAAGGAAGAATAATTGGTAGAGAAGGAAGAAACATAAGAACAATTGAAGCTGTAACTGGAGTAGATTTAATAATTGATGATACACCAGAAGTTATTGTTTTATCTTCATTTGATCCATTAAGAAGACAAATTGCTAAAGTAACACTTGAAACTTTAATTAAAGATGGAAGAATACATCCAGCTAGAATTGAAGAATTATATGATAAAGTTTGTGAAGACTATAAAAAGATTATTCGTGAAAAAGGAGAAGAAGCATTATTTGAACTTGGAATATCTAAAGTTGATCCAGAATTAGTAGAACTAATTGGTAAACTTGCATTTAGAACAAGTTATGGTCAAGATGCTCTTGCTCATAGTTTAGAAGTTGCACATTTAGCAGGATTAATGGCTAGTGAATTAGGTGAAAATGTAACATTAGCTAAAAGAGCAGGACTTTTACATGATATAGGTAAAGCTATTGATTTTGAAGTAGAAGGAAGTCATGTTGAAATAGGTGCAGATATTGCTAAGAAATATGGTGAAGATAAAGTTGTATTAAATGCTATTGAATCACACCATGGAGATAAGAAAAGTGAATATGTTATTTCTGAACTTGTTTCTATTGCTGATACATTAAGTGCTGCAAGACCAGGTGCTAGAAATGATTCTTTAGAAAATTATGTTAAGAGACTTGAAGAATTAGAAGCAATTGGTAATGAAATTGAAGGTGTTGATAAAACATTTGCAATGCAAGCAGGAAGAGAATTAAGAGTAGTAGTTAAACCAGAAGAAATAGATGATTTAACAAGTTATAAAATAGCAAGAGAAATAAAAGATAAAATTGAAGATACAATGCAATATCCTGGTACAATTAAAGTAGTAGTTATTAGAGAAACAAGAGCTGAAGAAGTTGCTAAATAGTGACTTCTTTTTTTATTAAAAAAATTGTAAAAAGTGTTGTCAATTAAAATTGATTAACTTTAAACATATTTAAATTTATGTTATTATTAAATTATATGAGGAGGTAAACTATGAATAGAAGTTTTGAAAGCCTTAGTAAAAAGCAAAAAATTTTGTTAATTTTGGGTTCTATTATTATTCCATTTATAATTATTTTTGCGTATGCTAATATTGCAACAAATATTGAATATTATAGATTAGAAAGATTATTTACAGAAGAAGAAAAACAATATATGTATGACTATATTAATGAAAATTATGGTAATGGTGAAAAAATACATATAGTTAGTCAAAAAAATGCATATGTATCAGATAGTAAAAGTAATAAAAAAATAGGTATTAAATCTACGATAATAGGATATTTTGATTCTCAAGAGGATATTTATATATCAGCATTTGTAAAATATAATAAAAATACAGATAAGTATTCAAATAATCAAATTGAACATCTTTATACTTTCTATAATACTAATTATAAAAAAGAAGATTTTAGTGGATATAAAGAATAAAGGAGAGAAAATGAAAAATAACAATGAAGATTTAACATCTAATAATGTAAATATGAAAGAAAACAAAAAAACACTTTCTGCAAAGCAAAAGGTAGTACAAGCTTTTTTTAAAATATTTAGTATATTAAAATGGTTAGCCCCTATAATATTATGTATTGTAACTTTTTATGGTGTATATAAAAGAAAAACTCCATTAGAAGGTTGGGAAATAGCTTCATTAATAATTAAGTCTTTAACATTATTTATTGCATTTAGTTTTGGATCATGGCTTTTAAGAAAAATAATGATATTTAGAATAAAAAATGATTTAGAAAAATAAAATAAAAAATTTAGTTCATTAATTTGAACTTTTTTCTTTTATGTAGAATTCTACATAATTTCTTGTTCAAAATTCACTTCAAAATAAGCAATTAAACTTGACTTTCCATATATATATATATAATTTTCTTAGTAGCGTAGAAAAAATATAAGGGTAGAAAGAGAGTTGTATATATGAAAAATAAAAAAGGATTTACATTGGTAGAACTATTAGCAGTAATAGCTATTTTAGCAATATTAATGTTAATAGCAATACCAAATGTATTAAATTTATATAGGAATGCAAGAAAAAATACATTTAAAAGTGATGTACAAAGTATAATAAGAGCATCAGAACAAGCATATGTAATGAATTCAATAGGAAGTAAAAATAGAACATGTTTTGATAGTACAACAAATCCATTAGAAATAGAAGCAAGAGATAACTTGGTATATGTAGTAAGACTCACAAACAAAGGAAAAATTACAAGTATCCAAATAGCAGATAATAATTATCAAATACTAGTAGATGATAGTAATGGAATAAGTAAAGATGAAATAGGTAAAACATATCAAATAGAAAACAGGAATAAAACAACAGATATAATATCATGCAATAATAGTTTTATAGTAGAAGGAGAAGCAGGATCAGGAGAAGAGAATACACCATATAAAATACAATACATAGAAGATTTAGTAGAGTTAAGTAATAATGTAGAAGCAGGTCAAACTTATGCAGGAAAGACAATAATATTATCAAGAGACTTAGACTTTAAAAATAAAGATAGTTATAAAGATAAAGAGAATAGTGAACTTTATAATCAGCTAACAATAGGAACTGGATTTACACCAATAAAAACATTTAGTGGAACATTTGATGGAAAAAATCATAGAATAGATAATCTATATATAAATAGAACAGAAGAAAATTCAGGCTGTGGTGCATTTATAGATTTTTTAATAAATGGTAGTGTTAAAAATTTGACAGTTCAAGGAAACGTTGAAACAAATGTAATTAAAAATGTATTAGGAGGAATAGTAGGAAGAATA
>CANRCA010000015.1 GCA_947628985.1 uncultured Bacilli bacterium
TATAAATCACCTCTGATTACATTATATATCATTTTCATATTTTTGTAAAGTTATTACGATTAAGCGTAATAACTTTTTGTTTTTAAAAATTATTACACCATTATTATAATGTATTAAAAATACTTTTTTTATTAATATTAAAAGAGCAAATTTAATATTCAATTGCTCTTTTAATCTAATCTTAATTTGAATTAATTAATCTTCAATATAATCGTACTGAATAGAAATATTACTATTAGCACCACTTACTGAATATTCCATTGTTATTTCTTTATCTTCACCATCTTCAGTATCTTTAAAGGTACAAGCATAGTTACCATTTTCAAGTTTCTTACATATACCATTATTTACCTCTTCTACATTTCCTGAAATAATTTTAACAGTCACAAAATCTTTAATTGTATCAACTATTTTATTATCAGTTAAAGCATTAGCAGTTATGGTTCCTATTCCAAATAATAATATTCCACTAAATACAAAAGTAAATTTTTTTATTTTTTTTGATTTCATTTCTTCCTCCATTTTAAAATTTTCATAACCAATTAATTGATTTGTAATTTTTTTAATTTGGCATGTATCAATTCTATTCATAAAATTTCCTCCTTTAATTTTTTTCTAATTCGATAAAGTTTTATTTTTATCCCGCTAGATGTTAATTTAAGTTTCTTTGATATTTCTTTGATTTTATAACCATCAACATAATAAAGAGTAAAAATATTTCTTTCAGTTTCGTTTAATTCTTGTAGTTTTTGTCTTACAAGAAACATTTTATCTATAACTTCATCATTACCTAAATTTAAATCTTTATCTATTATTTCTTCTTTTAATTCAAAAGTTGTTTTATTATTTTTTAATTTAGTATAAGTACAATTTCTTGCAATTGAAGCAATATAAGATTTTAAATTTACATTAATATTATTTTGATTTTTCCATAATAAATAGAAAACATCAGAAACTATTTCCTCCTTATCTTGATATGGTAAAGAAGTACCAACTATATTATCTACAATTTTAAAAGCATAGTTTGAATATTCATCAATTATTGTTTCAATTTTAAAGTTAATATTATTTTTCAAATTGATACCTCCTATAAGTCGACTCATTATAAAGACAATTAAATTATTTAAATGGTTACAAAAAATTAAAATTTTTTTATTTACAACTTATTATTATTTTATCAATATATTCTATATTGTTGAATAATATTATTGGTTTACAAACTTTAATAAATTAGATATACTTATAGCAAGAAAGGGGTTTTTTAATTTATATGTACGAATACGGTTATCATAGTCCTGATTTAGGATCTGCCGGTGTTTGGATGATTATAAGTTTTATCGTAGCTATATGTGGTGCAATTGTTTTACATTTTACTTTTTTAAATAAAAGTAATGATGGTAAATTTACTGGTTTCTTAGGTTGGTTATATGATTTTTTAACTTTTAAAAACTTAACTTTAGAAGCTATCCTAAAAATTACTTACTTATTTATGGCTATCTTTATAACTTTATATTCATTTGAATTAATAGGTGTTAATTTCCTAGCATTTTTGTTAACTTTAATATTAGGTAACTTAATTGCTAGAGTAGCATTTGAAACTGGATTACTGCTTCTATTAATTTATCGTCAAACTGTTAAAATAGCTGGAAAAAAATAAGGTTCACTACTAAAGAACCTTTTTTAATAAAAAAATTTACTTTAATTTGTCCTTTATAAAAACTTTTTTATAAAATTATCAACGTATATAATTGTTAATTATAAAGTATAATGTTAAAATTATAATATGAGAAAAATAGCAACAATTATATTATCAATTTTTGTTTTAATATCTTTAACTATAAGTATAATAGGAATTTTTTTAAATTTTTATATATCTCCAATACCAGTAGTTGAAAGTATTAATATCAATGAGAAAAATGAATTGATTATAAAATATAAGATTGATTCTAAAAAATATAGAAATAAAATATATTATCTTTTAAAAACAGATAATTCTATACCTAAAATAAATGATAATTGGATATTGAGTAAAAATAATGAAATATCTATAAACATGGATAAAAACATATATTACGTTTATTTAAAAAATGAAGATAATAAAATTGTTAAAGTTAACAATACCGAAAATTTAGGTAAAATAACATCTATTAATATTAATAAAGAAAAAGTATATGTTGCAGTCAATGGCGAATACAAAGTTAATGCTACATATGATTCTATAGGAAAAATTAATGATGAAATTAAATGGTATAGTGAAGATGAAAGTATAGCTAAAGTTGATGAAAATGGTAAAATAACTGGTATTAAAAAAGGAACAACAAAAGTATATGCTGAAATTATGAATGAAAAAGCAAGTTTAGAAGTTATTGTGACTAATTTAATTACTGTAAAACCTAATAAATTTAATTCAAAAAAGTCATATTTGCCATGTGGTAAATATTCTAAAGAAGATAATGATTTACTAGATGAAATTTTAAAAGATAGAATTAATGATGTTGGTTATAAAACTAGAGCAGCAACTGTTGAAGCAGCAAGATTTTTAACTTTAGAATTTCCTTATAAAATTAGGTATTTTAGTGAAAATGGAAGAGGAAATACTAATGGAGTTGATGGTGAAGGAAGATATTATCATCTAGGACTTTATCTTCATAGTAGTAGATATTCTAATATTAAGAAAAAATTAAATGGACCTAAAACTTGGGGATGTTCATTATATTCAGGGCCTTCTCATGGATACAGAAGTAATGGTTTTGATTGTTCTGGATTTATTTCATGGGTAATGCTTAATGGTGGATTTGATGTTGGAGATATTGGTGCTGGTCTTGCCCCTCATTTAGATTTAACTGATTATGGTGTTAGAACAAAATTTAATGCAAATGTTGTTAATTCAGGTAAAGTTAAAGTTGGAGATTTATTAAGTTCAGGTGGAGTAAATGGTGGACATATTGCTATTATAGTAGGAGAAGATGATAATTATTATTATGTTGCTGAAAGTTTATGGACACCACCTAATGTTGCTGTAGTTATCATGCCATATTCTAAAAAAACTATATTTAATAGATATTATTATGTTATGTTAATGGATAGTTATTATAAAGAAGATGGTAATTTAACAAAATTATGGTATTAAAAAAGATATTGTTCAAAATTAATATTTAATCTTGAAACAATATCTTTTTTTATTTTTGAACTGATAAGTCTTTTACGTCTTGTTGATGAGTACTCATATAAATTTCATCTCTACTAAAGTCATTTGTATAATTTTTTAGTTTATTATAGATTTCATGTCTTACTTCACTACTCTTTTCTAAACCTCTTGCATTCCATAAATCTCTAATACACCAATAATCATTAATACATTTTTCTTCTGTTCCATAACGTTTAATAGCAGTTTCTATTTTAGTTTGCATTTCATCACCATCTGCTACTAAAGCATCATAGAATTTTTGAACATATTCTTTAACATTAATTATACTATTTACTTTATCTAGATTATCTTTTACTTCTTGGAATCTTGCTTTTTTGTATGCTTCAAAGCTGTGATATTTATTATCTGTAATTCTTTCTAAAGCCATTAAATCTGTTTTATAATTTTTCCAACTATATTTTTCAATTGGATCTTTATTAGAAGCATATTCTACAAAACCTTTATCATATCCAGCATAACCTAACATTTCATAAGAAAGCCATTTAAATGCATATGAATCTGGTCTACCATAATCATTATGAGGTTGATACCAGTGAGCTACATTGTATCCTTCACCACCATAAGATCCTGGACCACGAGATGAGTATTTATAAATACCTGGATAAAGCATAATTTGATTATCATATAAATCATTTATATCTTTTAAATCCATTTTTATAAAATCTTCTTCAGTTCTTTGATTATATCCTGTTGTATTATATGCTGTATTTCTTGTAGCTTCATCTTCTCCATATTTTTCTTCATTTGGATAAGTTATTTGAACTGCTACTTCAGCTTGATCTTCCTTAGATAATTGTAAGAAAGCTTGCGCTTCAATATAATCAATTAAATATATAGTTTCAAATGCTCTATTATAGAATGTAAAGATTTCATCTTTAGAATTTATTCTTTCTGGTGTTAAGTTAGAGCCTATTGGTAATTCATCTTTAAAGTTTATAGATAGATTCATAACGATACCAAATTTTTCAAATGATTGCATAAAGAATGAATCAGCATAATCTTCACCACCAGCATCAAATCTACGACCATAACCTCTTAAGAACAATCTTGAATCTATATTATGTGCAGATTCATGAGACCATGTTTTAAATGTAACATGTCCAACATCTAATGTTCCATCAGTTGCTAGTTCACTATCAAGAACTCCTGCAACTTGCCATTCAATATATTCACCCCAAGCAGCTGCATTAACAGCTTGACTAGCAGGCCATATGTTAACTACATCATTAAAGTTTTTATGAAATAATTCTGTTGTTGAATTTGGATTATTTTGAATACCAACTCCAGCTTCATTTTTAGTAATTTTTTTATCTATTTGGAATAAATGTAAATTATTAAATAAATTCTTATCATCTAAAATTTCATAAGCTGTTTTATAATATGTCTGCATTCTTGTTGTATAAGTTGATAATTTTTTCTCGAAAGCCGCAACTTGTGTTTGATCATATGGATCAGACATATATACTCTTTGAGCACCAATTATGAATTGAACTGGACTTGAGATTATATATGCAGCTGTTTCTGGAAGAGTTAAAATTGGCAATACAAAGTTATAAACTCTATATCCTAAACCTTTATTATTATCTTCATTACTGAAGTGATCCCATAAAGTATATTGAATTTCTGGATGTCCTTCAACTTTTAATTCTGATAAAATACCTTTAAATTGACTTCTTACCCATTCATCCATATTATGATTACTAAATTCAGTTACTATATATTCTAATAAATCTGATATTGTATTTAATTTAGTATATCCACTTAATACTTTATTATATTTAGTATTAGTTTCATTTGTATTAAAGTTTGCACCACTAGGATCATTAAAATATAAATTAGTTATCTTAGTTGCATTTAAACTATTATCAAATCCTTGCATGTTGAATAATACAAAGTCATATAATTTCATTCCATCAACTTCTAAATCATAGAAACGTCTAAAATAATTATATGCATATAATACTTTTTCTATTTTTTTATCTTTCTTAACTTCTCTTTCAATAAAATTATTTACTGATTCATCAGATGATGTATTTGTATAATCACTATTAGATAAATATTTTAATACAAATTCTTTTAATTCATTTCTAGTAGTATCATTATAAAAATCTCTATATATTCTACTATCATTATTAGTTGTTAATATATCTAAGTTATCTGTATAATTTAAACTCTTTAAGTAATTTGTTAGATTGTTTACAACTTGTGAATTAGAATCAATTACATAATGATTGTAATTATAATCAAGATTTAAATCATTAATCTTATAAGTTGCAACCATATCATATGTTTTCTTATAAGTAACTTTATATTCATGCATTTCTCCGTCTTTAAATGCTATTTTTAATGTTTTTATCTTCTTAAGATTATCAGTAGTTAAATATGTTACAAGTCCACCATTTTCATCTAATGGAACAATGTGAACAATTTCTTGATTAGTTAAAAGATCATTATCAATATTTTTTCCTACTTCAATTATCTTATTATTATCATAAAATGGAGTTAATCTTGTTAAGTTTTTATATAATAATTCTTTTGATTCATCATAATCATTATTAGAAGTATCATTTAATACTGATTCTTTTTCATATAAGAAATTAGGTAAATTATCAATTGATACATTTTTAATATTCCATATTTTTTGATCAAATGAAGCTCTTTCTATAAATAAATCATCTGTTACTTCATCTAATGTAATATTAGTAATTCCATCAACTTCACTCTTAGTGTTACTTAAGTAATAATTATTTTTAGAATTTTTCATTCCACCTGATATGACACCTTGATTACCGCCTGAACTTAAAGATATATTGTTTTCATAAACACCACTGTTGCCATAAGAGCAAGCGAAGTCACATGAAATATTACCTGATATGTCTACTTTTGCAAAACTATTTTTAACTGTTCCATTTTGCATATTTCCAATAAATGATCCATTGAAATTCCAACTACCACTTATTTTACCAATAGCATAACTATTATTAACTGATGAATTTTCAAGACGGCCTACTAATCCACCATTTTGTTGTTTATCACCTACACTAAAGTTAATTCCATTTACACCACAATTTTCAATAGTTGAGTTTTTATTAGCTGTTCCTACTAAGCCACCATTTTCACTAGATCCAGCACTTTGCTTATTAACATTTTGAACAGAAACATTTGTAATTTTTCCACCACTTACTGTATTTGCAAGAGCACCTCTACCAGTTGATGATAACGTTACATCTTTTAATATTAGGTTTTTAACTTCCCCATTAATCGTATTAAATAATGGTTTTGTTAAGTTTTTAATATAGAATCCATTTCCATCTAATGTTCCTTTAAATTCACCTTCTACGTAAGTATCTCCTTCTACATTTATAACACTAGCATCATAATTTTGTTTTAATGTTACTTCTTCACCTTTTGATAAACTATCAAGAAGTGTTTTAAATGCATCTTCAGGATGACGTGAATTTCTTGCTATACCATCTTCAATCTTACCAAATTCAAGTTTTATTTCTTGTGTTTCTTTACTATTTTCTTTAGATACATAAGTATAGTCTAACACTAAAATTAATGTTTCATTTTCAGTTAAAATTTTCTTAATTCTAGAACGAACACCTGGAAGATTATTCATTTTAATCTCTACAAAATAATTTTCATAATTTTCAGATATATCATTTACATCTACTTCATCTATTAATGAAATTATTTCTTCACCATTTTCGTTTTCTACTTTATATAAATTAACATCAGTAATATCTTTTAATTCAATATTATTATGTTCTAAAGATATTAATTCATCTAATAACATTATATTTTCATGATAATTATCACTACCCTCAGATTTATCAATATCTCTATCATAATCAGCAAATACATTAACATAATATATTAAAACATTTTCTTTTTTATTAAATGATAATTCATTTTTAAATTCATCATTATAAATATCTTTTCCAGTTTCATCTGTTACTTGTAATGTTGCTTTTCCTATAAGTGAACTATCATAATCACTTAAATCAAATGATAATTTAATTTCATTTTCAGTTTCTTCATACTTATAATCTTTTATTTCTGCAAGTTCTTTTAATACTTCATATTCAAATTTATAAGGTTCTTTTAATGATATTTTTTTACCATTACTTAAAACTATTTCACTTATAGTTACTTCTTTTTTACCAGCTATATATGAACCATTCATTAATAAGTTATATCCTTCATCATTTTTAGTTATAGGATATTCTTTATCATTAATGATTACTCCTTCTGGAGTTGCTTCTAATTTTTCATCTAAATTAGATATTTCAAAATATAAACGTACTTGTTCATTCTTTTCAAAATATTTATTATTTTTTTCACTTAAAGCAATACCATTATCAATAGAAATATTATCATACATATCATTATTATGTAGTCCATATTTTACTTTATATAATTCAATATTTACTTTTTCGTTTACATCTCCAGTTATTTCATTTATATCTTTATCATCAGTATCTAAGTCATAACTTCCTTTAAATATTAAATCAAAGTTTTTATCTCTTTCTACATTTTCAAATGTTACTATATTTTTACCTCTATGAATTTCTTTAACATCACCATTTAATTCAATAGTTCCATTTTTAAATTCATCTTCACTATCAGTAGCATTTTTATCTAAAACAACGTCAAATTCAAAAGTAGCAGTAGATGCTTCATAATCATCTTTTATTTTTAAATTTTCAATTTTAGGTGCATCTTTTAATACATCTATTTTTATTGTTTCATCTTCTACTGAATAGAAATCATTTACTATATTATAATAATTGTTAATAGCAAGTTGTACTCTATTGAAGTTTAATGTTATAACTCCAGATTCACTTGGTACATTTAAGAATATTTTTGATTTGTATCCACTTACTTGTGCTGCTACATAATTTAAGCCATTTACAGTTATACTAGATACCATTTGATAAGCTGTATTTTTATATCTTGATTTTGCATAATTTTTAACATCATCTGATACATATACTTCTACAGCTATTTGATAGTTTTTATCATTTTTTGTTGGATAATAATTTTTTGTATCAGCATTTTTTGTATTTGTAATATAAATATTACTAATATAAATATCATCTTTATGTGTTAAAATTGATCCTTCACCAATACTCTTATTATTAAATTTATATTTATCAGTAAGTTCATAATCAGAAAGAACTTTTACTGTATAAAAACCATCTGCATTATTTTCATATGATAATGATAAATGAATTGTATTTCCACTTTCTCTATAAGTATTTATTTCTTCTAATGTATATTCTTTAGTTGAAACTATTTTACCAATAGAATCTACTAATACAACATTTAATTTACTTATTGAAGCATCATCATCTTTTAATTTAAATTTAACATCTATACTTTTTGAACCTTTATTATCTTGAATAATAAAATCTTCTACTTTAGGTGCATGTTTTAATACTGTATAATATAATTCTTTAACATTATAATCTTTTGTATTTTCAAATGTTTTTAATGTACTTAAATGTACTTTTTCTAAATTAACAACATGTTTTCCAGGAGTCATATCTGCTTCAAGCAATTCTGCTTCATAGATATTTTCATCAACTTTTGAAGTTTGATAATTTATAACTTCTCCATTATTATTACTTAAACTTACTGAATCAACTTGTGCTTTTTTACCATTAGTACTTTTAAATGATATTATTGGTACTTCACCTATTTTAATTTCATCAGTAATACTTACATCAGATAATTTAAAGTTATAATTACCACCTAATGAGAATGAATGTGTATAAATAAGTGTATCAGTAAATGAATTTTCTCCATCTTCTTTATCACTATCTAAATCATAACTTCCATAAACTTCAATTTTATAAGTTTTGCCTTCTTCTATTTTTAAATTTTCAATTAAAGTTTGTGATAATACTTTACCTTCACTAATTACTTCTTTATTTTCATCTAATACTTTATAAGATCCTTCTTTAAAAGCACCATCTTCATCTACTAATTCAAAACTGATAGATTTCTTTTCTTCATTTAAATCAATATTATTTACAAAAGGCTCTTTTCTTAAAATATCTCTATTAAATTTAAGATTTGTTTTTACTTCTCTACCATTACTTAATAATACTTCTGTGATTTCAAAATCTTTTATTCCAGGTTTTAAATATTCATTAACAAGAACAATATAAATTCCATCGTTTAATACTGCATCATAATATATATCATCTATTTTAACTTTAGTAATATATGCAGAACTTGGAGTAATTTCTGCTTTAAATTTTAGTGTTACTTCCCCATTTTTAACATAAAATATATTTTCTTCATTTTCTTCTGTTAAATCAACTTTTGAATTTTCTGTTACATTTCCTGTAACACTACCAACATCTTCAATATCTACTTTTCCATCATTATTAGTATCATAATCTTGATTTGGTTTTTTATTGTTATTATTCTTATTGTTTTTATTTTTAGATGTTGCACTACTTACTTTATTACTTTCATTAGTATTTGTATTTTCTTCTTCATTACTTTCAATATCAATTAAATATTTTATAATATCTTTAGCATCATTGTAATCTTTTACACCATCATTGTTAACATCTTTTTTATTATAATTTGTAACAATTAAAGCAATTGATGTACCAATTAATATTACATCTACAACAATACTACCTATTAAATACATATTTCCATATTTAAATTTTTTTCTATTTATAAACATGTAAACACATAATACTAATATAGCACCAGAAAATACACATAAAGTTATAATAATTGGTGTATTATTAAACACTTTTAATTCTGATTCTTCATCATCTGTAATATCATTTTCTTGATTTGTAGGTATTACTTCTCCGTCTTGAGCATCACGAGATACAAATACTTTTACTGAAGAAGATGGTAAAGTAATTTTACTATCTCCATTAGATGATGAAATATTTACAAGAGCAATATTAGTATATCCAACATTTGCATTATTTTTAACTTTTAAACGAACAGTAAATAATTTACTTCCATCAACCATTTTACCTGTTTGATTTATAATTCCAAATTTACTTGTATCTTTATTATAAGCAATGTCTGAATTAACACTAGCATCAAAACTAGTTTCATCTAATTTTTGAAATACATTTTGGTCATACTTAAAAGTAGCCATAATTGCATAAGAATTAATGTCTCCAGATACCATTGCATTTACTATAATTTCATCACCAGTTGTTAAATCAGTTTTATCTACATCTAAAGTTATACCTTCACTTGCAAATATACTGATAGGTAATAAAACAATAGTTAAAAATATACTTATTAAATATTTTATTCTTTTCTTCATATTTCTTACCCCTACTTAAATTTTAACATTTAAATTTAATTTGTGAAATTATTTTATTATAAATGTACAAATTAATCAATTTTTTTTACACTTACTTGATACTTTTAAACGTTAAAATTCTAATTTATTATATGTAATATTTTTTAATATAATAATTATATACACCTTTCTATTTTATTGATTGTATTTTATTTGGATCATGATTTGATAATTTAGGAAGTTTTCCATTATTTAAATTCCATACTTTACTTGACCATGATAACTTCTTTTCAAAAAATTCTTTATTAATATTTTTACTTGAAACTAATATTATTTTATTTTCAAAATCACTATTTCTTAATGATGTATTTAATCCATCTACATCTTTTAATTCATAGTTATTCGTATAATTTTGACTTAAAATAACATTACTTAAACTTTCACCATCAAATTTATAAACATTATTCTTTGAATATGAAAATGATATATTATTTAAAATATTTACATCTCCAGTTGCTTGTCCTATAAAACCACCTGATTTATTAGATGTTTTTATTTCAACTTTACTATAATTATTTAATATTGTTGATGAGTTTATATAACCAATAAATCCACCTATTCTATTTGCTTCATCTTTTGAATTTATTTTACCTAGTGAATAACTATTTTTAACTGTTGACGAATTTATTTCTCCTATAAAGTTTCCAGAGTTTTTATTAGCAGTTATACTTACATTTACACTACATTCTTCAATTTTAGAATGATTTGTTAAATATCCTGCTAATCCTCCTATTCTACTGTCACCACTTATACTTGAATTTACTACATGTATATCAACTATATGACTATTTGATACATATCCTGAAAGTAATCCAATTTCCATACCATTTGATTCAATATTTGAATTTTTGATAATAATATTTTTTAAATTTGAATATTCTATTCTTTTAGCAAGTACACCTATATCATCATTTGTTAATTTAATATTACTATTTTCTATAATTAAGTTTTCTATATTTCCATTATTAATTTTACTAAATATAGGTATTACATTATTTGTTAGTTTATGATTATTACCATCTATATTACCTTTAAATTCTTTTTGTATAATAGCATCTCCAAGTTTATATTTAGATAAATCAATATCTTTAGTTAATAATATATTAGCATTTTGATTTTTATTTATTGTTTTAACTAAATCATTAGCATTATCTATATAAACAATATTTTTATCAAGATCAGGATTAGGTTTTATATTAATACTCTCTTCAGTAAAATTAGGTTTTGTTTCAACTGGTTTAGTTTCTTCTAGCTTTTCTTCTGTTTTATTTTCTTCATTCTTATTTTCTTCAGGTTTTGTTTGAGGTTTTGTTTCTTCAATATTTTCATTATTATTTGTTTGATTGTTTGTTTTATCATTAGTTGGTGTTTCATCTTTTTCAGTATTTTCAACTGTAGGTTTTAAATTTGGTAATTTTAAACTATCATTTATTTCTATTTCTTTTTCATTTTCAAGTATTACACTATTTATTTTTAATTCACTAAGATTATCATCATTATATTTAATATATACAATATATTTATTATTTTGTTTTTCTACACTATATATTTCATTATTTACTTTTATATTCTTAATAATATATTTATCACTATTATCAAAAGTAAAACTAATAATTTTATCTGTTTTATCAACATTTTTTAATTCTAAATTTTTAATACTTATATTATAATCATTTATTATTTTTATATCTTTAATATATAATTCTTTTTTATATTCATTTATATCATTTGTATTACTATCTAAATCATAATAAGCATCTATTATTAACTTATATTCTCCATTGTCTAAATCAATATTAATTACATTTTTATTAGATTTTATTGATTTTGTAAATACTTCATTATCATTTAAATCTTTTATAATTAAACTTGCTTCTTTTATAGTTTTATCATTATCTATTAAATTAAATTTAACAATATTGTTATTTGTATCATAAGAGTAATCACTTACAGATGGTTCATCTTTTAATATATAAGTTTTTATATCAAATTCTTGTTTTATTTTTTTATTATTTTCTAATATAAATTTTGTTATTTTTAAATTTACATTTCCATAAGATGATATAGAATCTAATTCAATTTCATAATCATTATTACTTGTATTTATTACGTCATATTTTTTCTTATTAATTACTATTTTTTTAATTTTAATTTGTGGATATACATTAGCAGTAAAATTTAATTTATATTTAGTATCTTTATTTATATATGCAGGTATTTCTAAATTAGTTATTTCTAAAGTATAACTATTAACTTTTTCAATGCTTCTAGCAGCATCCATAATAGACAATTTACCATCAAAATTTATATCACTAGTAAATCCATCAACAAAATGTTTATCTACATCATTTACATTTGTTAAGTAATCAATTAATTTTTTAGTATCATTATAATTATCTTGTAAATTATAATTCATATCCCCTTTAAATATATAAGATAATACAAATACAATAGAAGATATTAAAAAGAATGATATTAATATAGAATTAAATATTATTTTAGTTATTTTTTTCTTACAAACAATATTTATATTAAACCATAAAAGTAAAATTAATGATATTAATAATATACCAAGTAATATAGAATTAAATAAAAATACATTTTTACTCACTAATTCATTATTATTTTCATTATCAAATTCTTTTACACTAAATTTTCCATTTTTTTCTATTTTTAAATCATAGTTTTTATCATTTAATCTTATTTCTTCACTACCATTAGAACCAACTATATCTTTAAAAGTTATAACAGAATTAATTTTATTATTACTTTTAGTTATTAATTTTAAATGTAATTCATTTACTTCATTATCTAATATAAAAACAAGTTTATGATTTTCTTTATTATAACTAATTACTTTTAATGAACTAAAACTATTTTCTGTTATTTCTTCAAAAATATTTTCATCATAATTAATAGTTGTTTCATAAGCATATAAATTATCATTATTATTAAAATTAATAATTAAATCTATTTCACTAGCATTTATATTTTTAATATAGCAAACAAAAACAAATATAATGATATTAATATAAGAAATAATCTTTACTATATTTTTCATATAAACACCCCTTAAAATTTGCCTATATTATACCATTTTATATCTGTTTTTTCAATACTTATAATGTAAAAATTATTATTTACAATCAAATTCTGGATAGCCTGATATTCCTAATTTCCAATCGCATAATGTATAATCAGATAAATTACTATCTATTTCAGTTAAGTTAATACTATTTTTATTTGTATTTAATAAAGTCACAAATGATTGATTTTTCATTTCACTTGATGGTTTTCCTATTGTAAGGGTACTATCATTTGATAAATTTGTTCCATTTTTTAAAGTATCATTTTTATAATATGTATTATTAATTGTATATGTATCATTTACTAAATTTCCAATTGCATAATTAGTTTTATTATCATTACTTGTTACATTTCCTACACTATACACATTATTTAATAATAGTTTATCTAAACTTCCACCTCTTGATATACCATATGAACGTTCATTATATTTTCCTATTATATTTCCTAAATTATATGAATTTATTATTTTTATATACCCTTCTAATGTCCCATTTCCATCATTAGCAGCAGCAACAATTCCTCCAACAGTTGAACTATTTTGACTAGGTAATGATTTTAAATTTCCTTTATTATATGAATTTAATATAATTGTTTTAGAAGATTGATGATCGCTTCCAATTAATCCTCCTACATAAGCACCGTAAATATAATTTTGATCAGATGATAAATTTCCTGAATTATAACAATTATCTACTATCACAATAACATTTTGTATATTTCCACCGATTATTCCTCCAAGTCTATTTCCTCCTGTTATATCACCCGTATTATATGTATTTGTTATTGTATAAACATTTTGATTATCTTCTGGCATTGAGTTAAATTTTCCAACTATTCCACCAAAAAATTGTTGTATATTTAAATCTATATTTTCATACATATTTGTGTTTATATTTCCTTTATTATATGAATTATTTACTTTTATGATTTTACCTTTATTTACTTTACCTACTATTCCTCCTATATCTAATTCTACATTATTATTATAATCTGTATGTAAATTTGTTATATTAGAATTATTTCCACTATTATTTATTTCTAATGACGTAGTATCATTAGAATATCCAATAATACCACCAATATTAATACTTTTATCTTCTATTGAATTTGCATTTATTTCACC
>CANRCA010000016.1 GCA_947628985.1 uncultured Bacilli bacterium
GATCAACTTTTCAAATGAAGAGTTTTTTAATTTATACAAAAAATAAATTCTTGACTTTTCATATATATATATATATATAATTTTCTTAGTAAGATAAAAAATATATATGGTACTTTTACCCTTTTTGGGAGCACACCATTTATATATATCTGTACATTAAAAGGAAACCATGTTTGTATTTTAAAATACATCCAACCAAATTCTTCATCAATCATATAAAGATAATAATATTTGCATTTTGTAGGTCTTCTCGTAATTTCAAGTTGTTTAGTTTTTTTGTTGCCTTTAACTGTCATAGTATCACAAACCTCCATTGTTGAAATTGCACATACCAATCCCTTATCAATTGGAAATTCTTTGTATAAATTTCTAGCAATTTCATCTTTATTGACTTTAGAAGATTGAATATAGTAAGTTGGTCTATTTTCATCGTTTACTATTTTGTCTATATGTTCACATAAAGTATTTGTATGTTCTTCAGCAAATTGTTTAAAATTCTTTAATTGGCAATTGTTTTGAATTAAATAAAATAAAAATTGTCTATTATTATTAAGTTGTCTATTAAATCCATTAATAATAATTCTATCAAATCCTGTTAACTGTCCCTTGATTTTTTCATTAAATTTTTCTATAATATTCATTACAAATCACTCCTATACAACGTCTTAGCTCTGGAAGGAAATCTATTTATAGATGTAGCTTCCGATACGTTTTTTTTGACAGTTATTATACTGATTTAGCAGACGTTTGAAAAGTGGTTTGTAAAAAATATCTCAAAAAATATTTTTTGAGATATTTTTTAATATTAGGTTGAGGACAACGGCCTCGACATGATATAATATAAATATCATAGGAGAATATTAATGAAAAGAAAAATTAAAAATAATTCTAAAAAAGTAAATATATTAACATTTAGTATAGTATTATTAATTTGTATTATTTCAATTGGTTTTTCTTCTTTTAGTGATAATTTAAATATAAATAATTTATCCGCAGAAATTAGAATTCAAAAAGATATAAGAGTTACTGGTGTAAGTTTACTTAGTAATAGTGATAATGTAATTTCTAAAGAAGAAGATTATAATGTTAAAAATATATATTCTAATTTAACTTTACCTAATCAAAATTCTACTGTTACTTATAGAGTTGAAATAACTAATATTGGTAATGTTGAAATGGGAATATTTGATATAACTTCTAATATAAGTAATCTTGAAGTAAAACCTATTGGTGAATATAATTTAAAAGATAAAATTTGTGTTGATGATAAATGTGCTTTAGGTATTAAAAAATATATAGATATAGAAGTAAGTTATAAAGATAATGAGTTTAATCAAGATAATATTAATTTTAATATGTTGCTTACTTTTGATTTTAGACCATTTTATGATGTTTTATATGAAGGATTTGATGAAGATACTTCTTCTTATCCACAAGAAATAATTGATGGAGATAATTTAAAAATAGAATTTAATGATTTTAGTGGTAAGTTAGAAGTATATATGGATAATGCATTATTAACAACAGATAATTATACATTTACAAATAATGTTTTAGAAGTTAAAAATGTAACAGGAAATGTAACAATAAAAAGAAGTGCTCAGGCACAAACAAATTCATTATATGCATTTATGCAAGAAAAATCTCAAGGTGATGATAAAGATTTTGATTTTCAAAGTGATAATATTCAAAATGGAGTTTTTATGCATTATGAATCAAGGAATGATGACTACCCTGTCTATTATTATAGAGGGGATGTAGAAAATAGCGTTGTTTATGCTAATCATTGTTGGAGAATTGTAAGAACTACTGAAACAGGTGGTTTGAAATTAGTTTATGATGGCGAATTAAAAAATAGTGGTACTACATGTACTGATACCCATAATTATTTAGGTAGTGAAGCATTTAATTATAAAATAAACGATTTTGCAAGTCCATCTCAAGTAGGTTACATGTATGGTATGACTGCTGAAATTCATAAAATTATTGAAAGTAGATATGATGATATAGTTTCTAAACCTGAAAATATGGCAGATACATTAGTTGCAAATGCTTCTAACCTTGTTGTTGGTAAAAATGCAAATTGGGATGGATCTTCATATACATTGAATGAAACCAAAACTAATACTGCTACTGAAGCTAAATATATATTTGATGAAGCTACTAATAATGGATATTATTATACATGTTTAAATAGTGAAACTACTTGTAGTGAAGTTTATTATTTATATAAAAGACGTTCATCAAGTGGTGTGTATGAAGTTTATACTGTAAAATTAACAAAGGGGCTTACAGCAGAACAAGCATTAGATGGAAAAACAGTTAAAAAAGGTACTATATTTGGAAATGATGTTTCTTGGGATAATTCAACAAACCAATATAAATTAGTAACCACAAAAGAAATAACGGATTTAGATGAATTAGAAGATGATATTAGAGGTGGAGATACCTATGGCCCATTAGGATATCATTATACTTGTTTAAATTCTACTGGTGTATGTGAAAGTGTTTATTATGTGTATTATAATGATTATGGAAATTATCATGATACTACTGCTGATGGATTATTTGGAATAAGCTTGTATAATGGACTAAATGTAACAGATACTTTAGATTTATTGCTAACTAAATCTACAAATGAACATGATTCTCATGCAAAAGAACATATTGATAAATGGTATCAAGGAACTGGAGGTGATTTTAAAGGAAATCCTGAAACTGATGCATTAATTAAATATGAGAATGATTTGGACGATGTTTTATGGTGTAATAATAGAGCTGTTGCTGGATATCATGGATGGGATTTAAATGCAGATAATCATGACTCTCATAATAAATATTTACATTTTGATGCATTTAAAAGATTAGTAGGTGAACAAGGATTACCACCAACAAGACCAAGTCTACTTTGTGATTCAGTTGATGACTCATTTACTGTAAGTAATCCAAAAGGAAATAAAGACTTAACATATCCTATCGCAATGCTTACTGCTGATGAAGCTGTCTTAGCAGGTGCAGTAAACCAAAAATTAACAAATACTTATATAACAATTCGTAATGGTGGACAGCAATCTTTTATGACCCCATATTATTTAAGTGATGATCACACTCGTGTATTTGTATTAAAATATGATACAGAACATAACATAGGGCTTGATAGTGGATATGCAGCAAGTAGCTATGCTGTTAGACCTGCTATTGCACTAAAACCAATATTTAAAATAAAAGATGGAACTGGTACACCAGAAGATCCATATACATTAGAAAAGGTATCACAATAAAAATATAAAATTAAAATAACATGTAGAAAAGCATGTTATTTTAATTTTACTCCACTTATTATATCTGTTAATAAGTTGTTAAATATTTTCATAAATGATGCTTTTTTTACATCTTCTTTTACTATTAAATCATATTCATATTTATTATTATCATAAGTTAATGTTAGTTTTCCAACTATATCATTCTTTTTTAAAGGAGCTTTTACATTAAATAATTCTTTTTCTATATTATAATTTATATCTTTTTTATTTTTATCTACTATTACATTTACATCTTTATCTAAATAATACGTAACTTCTCTATTACTAGCATTATCTATAATCATTTTTTCTTTAAATGTTTCTTTATTTAATATATTTTCACTACCATACATACTAAATCCATATTCCATCATTGATATTGTATCTTCATTTCTATCTTCTTTTTCTTCTTCACCCATTACTATTGATAATAATCTCATATTATTTTTTTCCATTGTAGCAGTTAAACAATATTTTGCATTATCTGTATACCCTGTTTTAAGTCCATCTATTCCAGTATAAAATCTTACAAGTTTATTTGTATTTACTAACCAATGATTTTCTCCAGATACATCTATATAATCTTCATAAGTACTTGTTATTTTTAATGCAAGTGGATATTTTACTAATTCTTTTGCTATTAATGATAAATCATATGCTGTTGTATAATGTCCTTCTTCATCAAGTCCATGTGGATTTTTAAAATTGGTATTTTTACAACCTAATTCTTTAGCTTTATCATTCATCATTTTAACAAAATTTTCTTCTGTTCCACCTATATATTCAGCCATTGCGACTGCTGCGTCATTAGCAGATGCAATACCAATTCCTTTTAAAAGTGTTTCTACATCTACCATACTTCCTTCTTCTACGAATATTTGAGTTCCACCCATTGATGCTGCATTTGCTGAAATTCTTACTTTATCATCTAATTTAATATTTCCTTTTTCTATTTGTTCCATTGTTAATAATAAAGTCATTATTTTAGTCATACTAGCAGGACTTCTTTTAACATCTTTATCTTTTGAGTATAATATTTTTCCAGTTGTTGTTTCAATTAAAATAGCAGTCGCAGCATTTTTAGCAAGTCCAATATCAGGATTACTCTCTTCTACTGTATTATTAACTTGATTTTCATCTTTTAATTCTCCTGTTGTATAAGCTGCTTTTATATTAAATAAAAACATAAATAATATTCCAATTAAAAAAAGTTTTTTCATATAATCACCCTATTTATATATATGATTTATAAAAAAACTATATACTTATTGTTAATATACATTTAATTAAAATACTCTTCAGTATATGGAATAAAATTTCTAGTAGAAATATCTACTGACCATCTAGACATACATATTTGCATTTCATTATCATAAAAAATACCAGTTTGCTCATTATAAAGTGCTTTTTTAGGTCCATCAATTATATGATCTGCACATCTACATAAATATTCCATTCTATTTTTAAATTCATAAAATAACCAATTATCTTGATTTTCTTGTGATAAATTAAAAATTTCTTTCCTTGCTTTATAATTCATTATTTTATTTGAATATGTTAGAAATACTGCTTCATCAAGTATTACTTGAGTTTCAGATAGCAACAAAGTTTTAGGATTAATGTTTTCTGGATCATACATATAATCATCAGGATTTGAAAATATAAATTCATTATTCTTTTTACCAATAATCCAATGTTTTTCTTTTACTGGTTTATCATATTTTTCTTTTTTCATATTTATAATTTCATTTTCAAAATTTATTAATAAATCTACCATATTAATATTAAAACCACAAAATAAAATTCTTTTCTTTATTTCATTGTAATATTTTTTATCATTAGTAATATCATATAAATATATTAAATCACTAATCATTAATTGTTTTAGATTATCAAATTTCATTACATCTCCTAATTATTGCTTATTTATACTGACAATATTTATTTCAATTGTCAATACATCTTTAAATTTTTATTATTAATGATTGCTCAGTTATATATAAACTATATACTTATTGTTAATTATAAGTTTAAAAATTAATTTTTGATTTATTCAAAGATAAAAACTCATTATCATTAAATGGAAAATTCATATTCAAATAACTATCTTTATATTGCTTTAAAATTTTTTCTATTTTTTTCTTTTCATTATTTTTAATAAAACCACCAATAAAGAAATAACCTAAATTATAAATATGCGTTGGATATCCTTCTTCATAAAAGAAATTATCGTCTTCATTATTATAATAATGAATTCTTTCTATGTAATATTTATATAATATATTTACATTTTTTAATTTATTTAGATCTTTTATATTATCAATTTTTAAATATTTAGTTTTATTATCTTCTTTATATTCTACAACTATATAATGGTATAAATAATATAATTTATTATCATCTTTTAAAAAGTCTTCAAATAAATTTTTATCAATAATACGATAATTTTCATTTTTCAAATTCATTATTAATTACCTTTCTATTTAATATTTTACATTTTATCTTCACATTGATGTAAATATTCTGTTATAGCCATTATCATATCTGGTGCTATTACCTTATTTTTTTCATTTTTTGAAATATTATTTTCTATAACATTTATTGATTCACTTAAAGGAATAGATTCAACTTTAAAATTACCTTGTTTTTCATGTTCAGTATATTTTACTTTACTCATATTAGGAATTTTACTTGTTTCAATTAAATAATAATATATTTCACACTTTCTATTTTTTCCTACTTCTGGCCAATCTTTATTTAAATAAGTAACTTTCATAAAAGGTCTTTTTATCTCATTATTATCAATCTCTATACCTGTTTCTTCTAAAACTTCTCTTTTTAAACATTCTTCAAAAGTTTCATTTTCTTCTAAATGACCACCTGGAAATTGATATATGTTATTTTCATTACCTAAAATTATATTTTTATTATTAATTATTAAAGCTTTAGTTCTTATAACAAGTTCAGTTATATCTTCTTCTTTTAAATAATCATAATTATATATTATTTCTTTCATATAAATAATCTCCTTACTTTTTTATATTTTTTTTATTTGTGTATACATTCTTGAATGGTATCCATTTCTATCATAAAATTTAAAAGCATTATCATTATAAGCAAATACATCTACTAAAATATATTCACAATTACAAGATTTAAAATATTCTTCCATAGTTTTCATAAGCATATTACCTATACCTCTATTTCTTGCCTCTTTAGATACAATAAGTTCTGTAATTTTTCCTTTTTTAGGGCATTTATAATCTAAATAATCATATTTATCAAATTGTATTATATATCCCATAATTACACCAATTACTTTATTATTTTCAATTGCTAGAAAACATTTTCCATTATTACTATTCACTTTTTCTAAATCTATTATTGCCATTTTATCTTTATATTCATGATGCAACTGATCTAAATTATCTTTATCTATTGATAAAATATATTTTTCAAGTTCTACTAATAAATCTTTTACATCTTCTAAATATTTTTCTTCATATTCAATTATTTTCATATAATCTCCTTTTTAATAAAAGTAATTTTTATTTATAAATAAATAACATAAAAAGTTTTTTCTTAATATTGAAAAAACTTTATTATTTTAAACTATTTTTTTATTTGTTCTGCAATTTTTTTAATTGCTTCTGAATTTCCGTTTCCCGCTTTAAATGAATCTATCATTTCAATAGGAATACAGAATATTAATGTATTAGATTGATCACTACTTACATCATTAATAGTAGATAATGTTCTTAAATGTAATGCTCCTGGTGTAGTAGCCATTGTCTTAGCAGCTTCTGCAAGATTTTTAGATGCTTCTACTTCACCTTGTGCTTTAGTAATAACAGCAGCTTTTTCTCTTTCAGCTTCAGCTACTTTAGCAATTACTCTCTTCATATCTTCTGGAAGTGTTACATCTTTTAATTCTACATTTTCTACTTTAATTCCCCATGGATCAGTTGCTTCATCAATAATTTTACAAATTGATGATGATAATTTTTCTCTTTCTGAAAGTAATTCATCTAAAGATACAGAACCAACAGCATTTCTCATAGTAGTTTGTGCAAGTTGACTTACAGCATAATAATAATTTTCTACTTCTAAAATTGCTTTTCCTGCATCAAATATTTTATAGTAAATAACTGCATTAATTCTAACAGATACATTATCTTTAGTAATAGCATCTTGTTCTGGTACATCTACTACTTTTGTTCTAATATCTACTTTCTTATAAGATTCAACTATTGGAAGAATTATTCTCCATCCTGGTTCTAATAATTTACTAAATTTACCTCTATTAAATTTAACCCCTCTTTCATATTCATCAATTTGAACAATACTTCTTAATATTACGATAATAGCAATTATCAATAACACTATAAAAAAACTCATAATCGTTTACTCCTTTCAATAATAATTATACTATTTTTATATAAAAAGAAAACATAAAAAAAGAATTTTTTCAAATTCTTAATCGTTATCTTCATCATATCCAGAAGTCATATATTTAGGACATTTTACATAACCTATTGTAACTTTATTTTTCAATATTTTAGCATATCCATTACATTCTTTTCCAATTTCATCATATAATTTAGTAATATCTCCATCATGATATAAAGTATCAAAACTAACAATTACTGTATCATTATGTCCATCTGGATATTTTTTATCATAATATTTAATAGCGGCATTTACAATTTTTTGTTCTAATCCACTATAATCATAGTTTTCACCATTTCCACCTAAATTTACATATGACCCTTCTTTATCTTTTAATAAACCTAATCTTTGTAAACCTATAGTTGATATTAATATACATACTAAAAATAATATAATAAATAAAAGTTCAACTCTAAGTCCCCATCCATTTTTATTCACATTACTCACCTAATTTCAATTTAATTATACAATATTATTATATTTATTTCTATAATAATTCTTCTATTTGTTTTCTTATTTTTTCATCTTGAATTTGATTAATTATTTTTTTCATTTTATCATTTTTTTCATTTATTTTTAATGATTCTTCATATTTTAATAATTTATTTTCAATATTATTAATTAACTTTCCTACATATGATTTACTAACATTAAAATTATCTGCTATTTCTTGTAAACTATAATCTTCAAAATAATAAAATTCAAAATATGTTCTTTCTTTTTCTGTTAATAACTTGTTATATGTTTCATAAATAGAAGTTATATTTTCTCTTTCTTTCATTAAAACTCCTTAAATAATCCATAAATATATTTTTCTATATCAAAAGGTATTAAATCTGTTTCTTTTTCACCTAAACCAACAAATTTAACTGGAATATTAACAAGTTCTTTTATTGCTAAAACTATTCCTCCTTTAGCAGTTCCATCTAATTTTGTTAAAACTATTCCACTAATGTTAGTAATTTCTTTAAAACTTTTTGCTTGACTTATTCCATTTTGTCCAGTAGTTGCATCTATTACTAAAAGTGTTTCAATTGGATTGTTTGGAAGTATTTGTCCTATGACTTTATTCATTTTTTCTAATTCTTTCATTAAATTAACTTTATTTTGAAGTCTACCAGCTGTATCAATTAATACTACATCATAATTTTCATTTTTTGCTTTTGTAAGTCCATCAAATATAACAGCAGATGGGTCAGTTCTATCATCTCCATAAAAAGAAACATTTATTTTATTTGCCCATTCTTCAAGTTGAGTAACTGCTCCTGCTCTAAATGTATCTCCTGCGATTAACATTACTTTTTTACCATCTTGTTTTAATTTATTAGCAATTTTTGCAATACTTGTTGTTTTACCTACTCCATTAACTCCAACAAATAATACAACATTAGTCTCATTATCTTTTAAATTTAATTTTGATGATAATATATCATCTCCAACATAAATCATAAATAGTTCATCAACTATAACTTCTTTTAAATATTCAAAGTCTTCAATATGTTCTTCTTTAACTCTTTTTCTAAGTCTATCAACAAAATCCATTACAGTATTAACACCAACATCTGCACTTATTAATATTTCTTCTAATTCATCATAAAATTCATCATTAATTTTAGTATATTTAATACCTAAAATAGATAATTTATTTACAAAGTTATCTCTAGATTTTGATAGTCCTTCTACATATTTTGTAGTTTCTTCTATTTGTTCTTTTTCTACTTCTGTTACTTCTTCATTGTTTTCTATTTTTTCTTCATTTTTATTAAATATATTTTTAATTTTACTAAATAATCCCATAAAATCACCCTTAAAATATTTGAATAATATTATTATAATATAAATATATGTTTTTGACAAATATAAAACTTTTTGATATAATGCTAATTACTGATTTAACTTTTGAAAGGAAATGATATAATGAACAGTAAAAGTGGAGAAACTTTAATATGCGCTTTAGGTGGTTTAGGTGAAGTCGGTAAAAACATGTATGTTGTAATGCATGAAGATGAATTATTTATTATAGATTGTGGTGTAATGTTCCCAGAAGATGATTTAATGGGAATAGATTATGTTTTAGCTGATTATTCTATTTTAAAAAATATGCAAGATAAAATAAAAGGTTTAATAATTACACATGGTCATGAAGATCATATTGGTGGTATTCCTTTTTTATTACAACATATTAATATACCTGTTATTTATACACCTAATATAGCAAGTAAATTAATTAAAAATAAATTAAGTGAAAGAAATATACCTGCACCTAAAATGGTAATGATTAATGAAGATTTAATAATTAAAACTAAACATTTTAATATTGAATTTTTTACAACAACTCACTCAATACCAGATTCATTTGGTATGGCTATTAAAACTAAAAATGGTACTATTGTTGAAACAGGAGATTTTAAATTTGATTTAACTCCAATTGGACCTGTTGCTAATATGGGGAAAATGGCAAGAATTGGTAATGAAGGAGTTACATTGCTTTTAGCAGATTCTACTAATGCATTACTACCAGGTTTTTCAAATAGTGAATCTGTTGTAGATGAAGCTTTATCAGAAATTTTTGCAGAAAATAAAAATTCTAGAATTATTCTTGCTACTTTTGCAAGTAATATTTATAGACTTACTCATATTGTACAAACTTGTAAAGAAAATAATAGAAAAGTAGTTGTATTTGGAAGAAGTATGAATACAAGTATTGAAATAGCTACTGAGTGTGGATATATTAAAGATAAAGATATATTTATAAGTAGTGAAGAAGCTAAAAAATTACCACCTGAAAAAGTATGTTTACTTTGTACTGGTAGTCAAGGTGAGCCACTAGCCGCATTATCTAGAATAGCAAATGGAAATGATAAAAATATTACATTAATGCCAAATGATACAGTAATATTCTCTTCTTCTCCAATACCTGGAAATGCTATGTCTATTAATAGAATAATTAATAAATTATATTTAAAAGGTGCTAAAGTTTACACTAATGCAAGTGAATCAAATGTACATACAAGTGGTCATGCTAGACAAGACGAATTAAAGTTATTATTAAGACTTATTCGTCCTAAATATTTTATGCCTATGCATGGTGAATATAGAATGCTTGCTTCTCATGCTAATTTAGCTACATTATGTGATGTTGATGAAAACAATATTTTTATTAATAAAAATGGGGATATCTTAGCTATGAAAGATAATACTGTTTATAGAAAAGGTAGTATTCCAATTAATGATATTTATGTTGATGGAAGTAGAATTGGAGATGTGGGAGTTTCAATTATTAAAGATAGAAAACTTATGTCAACAGATGGGGTTTTAATTGTTATATTAAATATTGATTTAGAAAATAAAAAAATGTTAATTGAACCAAATATTACTACAAGAGGTTTTGTAGTTGTTAATGATAATCAAGAATTAATTAAAAAAATTCAAGATAAAACAAATATTATTACATTAAATGAACTTGAAAAAGATAATTTTAATTTAACTGATCTTAAAAATAGAATAATTTTAGAAATTAATTCTTATGTAATTGAACTTACAGGAAGAAGACCTATTATTATTCCAATGATATTAAACGTAAAAAAATAAAGTAGAAATTTACTTTATTTTTTTGTATATTGATTCTTCTTTTATATATCCATTTTTTATTTTATATGGTGCCTTTGCATTTATAATAATATCTTCTATTATAAATTCTTTATCACAAACTGTTTCTTTAACATTAACTGCATCACTTTCTTCATATATTTCTCCACTGACATATACTTTTTCGCCAATTTTATATTTATAGTCATTATCTAAATGATTTAATCCTTTATCTCTTATAATTTTAGGATAATCATAAAAAGCAATATCACCATCTACTCTTGCATCTATTCCATTTATTTCTTCATATGATGTATTTTGCCACATACCTGCTTTTATATCAACATCAAACTTATCTGACCAATAAGCAACCCATTTATCAAATACATCTAATTCTCTTGAATTTAAATTGCTTTTAAATCTATCTAAACTTGAATATATTCCTACATAATATCCATTCTTTTCCATTTCATCACAGTAATATTTTACTATTTCTGTAAGTTTACTTTTTCTTAATGCCATTTGTCTTCTACTTTCAACATCTAAAAATACAGGATATTCTAATTTTTTATCTTTTATTAATCTTAAAGTATGTTCTACTTCGCTTCTAGCATCATCAAGATTAGTAGCTTCACTATATAAATATACTCCAAATGGAATATTTAACTCTTTACAAATTCTTGCATTTCTTTCAAAATAAATATCATCTTGATTACGTAAGTCATTTCCATAACCACATCTTATAATTGCAAAATCAATATATGGTTTTACTTTTTCCCAATCTATTCTTCCTTGATATGAAGATACATCAATACCTCTTCTCAATTATTTTCCCCCTTTTTATTAGATTCACAATTGTTTACTTCTGCTATATCATTTACTTTTAATAATTTACCTAATTTTTTTAAACATTTATAAGCATATAAAACTATTCCTGCTGTAAAAATAACACCCATTCCATTTCTTAAATTCATACTTATACCATTAATTTCAATAACCATTATATTTGGAGATAAATATGTACTTAAATACATTAATATAATAGCTATACTAGAATAAATTATTTTTAAAACATTTTTATAAAATTTTTCTTTATTAAATTCTAATTTTAAATGAACTAAACTTATATCTAATAATATATTAGAAAGCATTAAAACTACTAATGAACCTATTAATTTAAACATAATTACACCTAGATAAATTAAATATTTATCTATAAATAAAATATTCAACTTTTAATATTGAGAAACTACGATTTAATTATATAAATAGTTTTTATTAATATGTTGATTTGAAAACAAACGTTTGTTATAATGATTTAGGAACATTTGATAAGTTGGGTGATTGCCAAACTTCATATTTAGGGGAGGTGATAAGATGTCAAAAAAAGATTTATTAATATTTTCTTTGATTATCATTATCCTTTTATTGATAGTTTTACTATTTGTAATTCTAATATAAAAGAAATCACCTAACTCAGCAATGATTTAGGTGACGCTATATTATATGGCAACACTCAACATGCGACATTGAATGTTCCTTTTTTATTTTATGCAAGTTTCCTTGACATATTCATAATAACATAAAAGCGACTATTTAACAAGCCGTTTTCTATTTTTTAACTATTTATTTAATTTTTTTATCTTTGTATTCTAAATTTTTGTTATAATCTTCTCTTAATTGCTTTAATATATCAATTAATTCTTGTTTATAATTTTTTTTAGTTAGTTGACCATTAAAATAAAGTTCTTTTAATTCATTATTATATTTAGATTCTACTATATTTGTTAATTGCCAATCATATTTTTCAATAATCTTTAAAAACATTGGTAATTTATCTTCTGTAAAAGTTATTAATGGTTTTGTTGTTTCTAAAAATTCAAATGATTTTTCTAGTAAAATATTACCAATATTTTTCATTCTATAATTATTATCAACAAATAAAGTACATATCTTTCTTTCATTTTCTTCTTTTTTTAAGCAACTTACTCCTATTATGTGATTATTATTTTTTATAAATATTATATTTCTATTTGGTGTATAACATCCCTTAACCTGTTTATCAAAAAACCATTCTTTATAATTTGGATAAGTTAAATTTAAATGTTCAGTCATTAAATAAATTTCATTTATAATTGAAGTAAATTCATTTGTTTTATCATCTTGCAAGTAATTTTTTATATTATCAATTATCATTTTAAACCCTCCAAATGAAATTATTTTCTATTTTCAAGTTCTTTATAAATTTGTTCTTGAAATTTAATATATCTATAAAATTGAGGTACTACAAATTTAATATCTTTTAATTTTATAGGTGATGAAAATTTATAAGTTTCACTTATATGTAATGCATAGCATGTATCACAATTATCAAAATATTTAATTATATCTTTGTTATTAACGTTATTAGTCAATTTTAAAATATTATCTAAATTGTCTTTTAAAATTTTATCAACAATTATATAACCAATTATAGCTTTATCTTTTTCTGATGAATATATATAAATTTTTTTATTACAATTCTTATCTCCTATACTTTTCCTACGAAATTCATATATTTTTGTTTTTTCAAATATTTGATTAGCATATTTGGTTTTTATTGACATTAATAATGGTTCATTCATATATAACACATCCATTGCAATTATATTTTAAAACTCGAACTATAAATGTTCGAGTTAGATATCAATATGGTGGAGAATGTGGGACTTGAACCCGCGACCTCCTGCGTGCAAGGCAGATGCTCTAGCCAACTGAGCTAATTCCCCATTAGGTAGGCACTTGACATTAATCAAGCATATTAATACTATCATATTATTAGGAATAATGTCAAGTACAAATTTAAATTTTTATCTATTTTACGTTACAATTCACAGTCGATAAGAAAGAGCTAAAATAAAAATGTAGGAAACCTGCATTTTTATATGGACTTTTTCTGACATTTTTATAGGGTTATTAATAAGCAAAAAAAGTGTTGAAAACTGCCTTAAATTTGTTGATAACTTTGACCGATTTTTCTAGGTTTTACGGGCATTTGATGGTATAATTATATTATAAAGATGGTGACAAAATGGCAGTAGAAACTAGTATAAGCAAATTACAAAAACAAGTAGATAAATTAGAAAAAGAAAATTTAAAATTAAGAGACTTATTGGCAGAAAGAAAAGAAAAGCAAAAATATGTAGAAGAATCCTTAAAATATTATAAAAAAAATATTGAAAAGATAATAAATGATGCAGTCGAAAAAGCTACAAAGGAAATAAT
>CANRCA010000017.1 GCA_947628985.1 uncultured Bacilli bacterium
TATATAATTTTCTTAGTAAGATTAAAAAATATATATGGTACTTTTAACCCTTTTTGGGAGCACACCATATATATATACGATATAATTGGTATGTATAAAATAGAAAGAGGGACATAATATGAAAAAGAAAAAAGGATTTACATTGGTAGAACTATTAGCAGTTATTGCAATATTAGCAATATTAGTAATAATAGCCATACCAAATGTATTAAATTTATATAGGAATGCAAGAAAAAATACATTTAAAAGTGATGTACAAAGTATATTAAGAGCATCAGAACAAGCATATGTAATGAATTCAATAGATAATGGAAATAGAACATGTTTTGATGGTGTATCAAATCCATTAGATATAGAAGCAAGAGACAACTTAGTATATGTAGTAAGATTATCAAATAAAGGAAAGATAACAAGTATAGAAGTATTAGATAATAATTATCAAATACTAGTAGATGATAGTAATGGAATTACAAAAGATGAAATAGGAAAGACATATGAAATAGAAGATAGAAATAAAACAACAGATATAATATCATGTAATAATAGTTTCCTAGTAGAAGGTGAAGAAGGTTCAGGAGAAGAGAATGCACCATATAAAATACAATATATAGAAGACTTAGTAGAATTAAGTGAAAAAGTAAATAGTGGAGAAACATATTCAGGAAAGACAATAATATTATCAAGAGACTTAGACTTTAAAAATAAAGATAGTTATAAAGACAAAGAAAATACTGAATTATATACACAATTAACAACAGGAACAGGATTTATTCCAATAGGACTAAATAAATCTTTTAGAGGAACATTTGATGGAAGAAATCATAGAATAGATAATTTATATATAAACAGAACAGAAGAAAATTCAGGTGCTGCTGCATTTATAAGTGTATTGATTAATGGAGAAGTAAAAAATTTAACAATAAGTGGAAATGTAGAAACAAGTGCTAAAAATAATGTATTAGGAGGAATAGTAGGTATAATAAATAATTCTACAGTAGATAATTGTATAAATGAAGTTACAGTAACAAATAAAACAAATACCTATGCAATAGGAGGAATAGTAGGTCATTCATCTGGAAATGCTACAATAAAAAATAGTATAAATAAAGCAAACATCACAGGTGGGGCATATATAGGAGGAATAACTGCAGCAAATCAAGGAGGAACATTAACAATAGAAAATTGTAAAAATTATGGGACAATAACAAATGAATTAGGAACTGTAGCTGCTGGTTTAGTAGGACAAGATACAATAAATGATACAAAAACAATAATAAAAAATAGTACCAATTATGGAGAAATTATAAGTACAAATACAAGTAATACAGCACTTTATTTGGGAGGTTTAATAGGAAGAAGTACAAAAGAATTAGAAATAACAAATAGTTCTAATGAAGGTTCTATAAGTAGTAATAATTTATATGATAATATTCTTGCAGTAGGAGGGTTAGTTGGCTATATTTCAAATTCTGATACTAATGTTAATAAAATTGTTAATTCTTATAATAAGGGAAAAATATCTGGAGGAAATAGAACAGGTGGAATAATTGGAAAAGTTGATAATAAATCAGTTGTATTAGTAGATAGATGCTATAATTCTGGTAATGTTAAAAATACAATAGAAAATGAAAGAATTCATCAAATTGCAAGTGGTTTAATTGGTCGTGCAGTTGGTAATTCTGATACAGTTTTAATCAATTCATATAATACAGGTGAAGTTCATAGCAATCGATGGTCATTTGGATTATCTATAAATGAAGAAAATTCTAAAATGCAAATTATCAATTCATATAATATTGGAAATATTATAAGTAATAATGGAACTTCTAGTGGAATTAGTAGAGTATGGAAATATGATGGTGGTAGTACTCAAGCAAATCAAACAATAAATAATTTATATAATTATGGAACATTAAATGGCAATACAAAATTAGAAATATTATCAACTGGTGGTGGTCCTACTGAAATTATATCTATAAATAATGCATATTATGTTGATAGAGGGATAAAAGCAAGTGATTCTGAAATAAATGCTATTCCACTTACAGAAAATCAATTATTAAATAAAGAAAAGTATAATGATAAATTATTTGTTGATATATTAAATGATAATGTTAAAAATATAGAACTTAGTGATATAAATTCATCATTTGGAACATTAACATTATGTAATTGGAAGAAAAGTACATCTGGTTATCCAGAACTTGATTGTAAATAAACTTATGAAAAGTAAAAATCATAAGTTTTTTATATGTATTAGATTACTTGAAAAATAGCATAACTTTTGCTAAAATACTTTATGAAAAGAGGGGATTAGTATGTTTATTGATGAAGTTAATCTTAAGTTAATCGCAGGTAAAGGTGGAGATGGATGTACTTCTTTTTTGCGTGAAAAATATGTTCCACTAGGTGGACCTGATGGTGGTAATGGTGGAAGAGGAGGAAATATTATATTTAAGGCTGATAAAGGTCTTAGAACTTTAATTGATTTAAGATATAAAAAAATATTAAAAGCAGATAGTGGACAAATGGGAAGAGGAAGAAATCAAACTGGTTCTTCTGCCGAAGACTTAATTATTAGAGTACCTATTGGAACAACTGTAAAAGATACTGATACTAATTTAATAATTTGTGATTTAACTAAAGAAGATCAAGAATGTATTATTGCTAAAGGTGGAAGAGGTGGTAAAGGTAATGCTGCTTTTATGACAAATAAGAATAAAGCCCCTTATACTAGTGAACTTGGAGAACCAGGTGAAGAAAGAAATGTTTTATGTGAATTAAAATTACTTGCAGATGTTGGGCTTGTAGGATTTCCATCTGTAGGAAAAAGTTCATTAATAAGTGTTATAAGTGCTGCTAAACCTAAAATAGCAGATTATCATTTTACAACTCTTGTACCAAATTTAGGAGTTGTATCTGCTGGAGATTATAGTTATGTAGTAGCAGATTTACCTGGACTAATTGAAGGTAGTAGTGAAGGTGTAGGACTTGGAGATAAATTTTTAAAACATGCATCTCGTTGTAAAATTGTATGTCATGTTTTAGATATGGCACAAGTAGATGGTAGAGATGTAATAAGTGATTATGAAATAATTAGAAAAGAAATAAAAAATTATGATGAAAAATTATATAATAAAAAAGAAATAATAGTTGCCAATAAAATGGATTTAGAAGTATCTAAAGAAAATTTAAAAAGATTTAAAGAAAAATATCCATCATTAGAAATATTAGAAGTTAGTGCAGCTACTAAAATGGGTATTAAAGAATTAATATTTAAATTAAAAGAAATATTAGAGTCTTTACCAGAGGAAGAAGTATATAATAATAATGAATTTGAAGATTATGTATTATATGAATTTAAAAATGAAAAACCATATAAAATAACTAGAATTGGTATTAATAAATGGTTAGTTAGTGGAGATAAATTAGAGAAACTTTTAAAAATGACTAGATTTAATTCTGATGAATCTGCATTAAGATTTGCATCTAAACTTAAAAATCTAGGAGTAGATGATGAATTAAAAGCACTTGGTGCTCAAAATGGAGATATAGTTTGTATATTAGATCAAGAATTTGAATATGAAGAAAGATTATATTGATTTATTTAATTTAAATATTATATAATTATTTATAAGAGAGGGAAAATATGATTGATGAAACTGAAATAAAAAATAAAATGAATAAAGTAATTGAAACTTTAGAAAGTAGATTTACTACAATAAGAGCAGGTAGAGCTAATCCTAATATTTTACATGGTATAATGGTTGATTATTATGGAACAATGACTCCAATTCAATCTCTTGCAACTATATCTATACCAGAAGCTAGAGTTCTTTCAATAAAACCATTTGATAAAGGTTCTTTAAAAAATATTGAAAAAGCTATTCATGAAGCAAATTTAGGTATAGCACCTACTAATAATGGTGAAGTAATAATGCTTACTATTCCAGAACTTACTGGAGAAACAAGAAAAGAATATGTAAAAGAAGCAAGTACTATGGCAGAAGAAGCTAAAATTGCTCTTAGAAACATAAGACAAGATGAAAATAACAAAATTAAAAAGAATGAAGAATTAAGAGAAGATGAAAAAGATTTATGTTTAGAAACAGTACAAGATTTAATTGATAAATATAATAAAATTGTAGAAGAAAAATTTAAAGAAAAAGAAAGTGAACTTACTAGTATATAGTAAGTTTTAATATGTATAAATTTATATACATAGTGCATAATATTTAATGGTGAATAGTTATGCTTATGAATAATAGATTTAGTACTAAAAATAAATTACTTTATAAAATGAAATGTATTAATACAAGACAAAATGAATATTATGAACTTGAAGATGATGAATATGGTAAAATTGAAAAATATGATGATAAAAGTAAAGTTAAGAAAGTGAATAAATAAAAACATTCACTTTTTTTATTTTTCTTGCTATAATAGTTGTGTTAGAAAGAGGGATATTAGATGAAAATATTAAGTGTTAATGCTGGTAGTTCTTCATTAAAATTCACTTTATTAGAGTTACCAGAAGAAAAAGCTATTATAAGTGGTGCTTTTGAAAAAATAGGACTAGATGATAGTTTTTATACAATTAAATATCAAGGAAAAAAAGATAAAAAGGAAGTTAAATTAGAAAGTCATACTACAGCAGTTAAATTATTATTAGATGAACTTATTAATTATAAAGTTATTAAATCTTATGATGAAATTGATGGAGTAGGACATAGAATAGTACATGGTGGTGTTAATTATACTAAAAGTGTTATAGTAGATGATGATGTACTTAAAGAACTTGAAAAAACTATACCATTTGCTCCACTTCATAATCCAGCACATTTAGTTGGAATTAGAAGTTTTATGGAAGTACTTCCAAATACACCAATGGTAGTTGTTTTTGATACAGCATTCCATCAAACAATGAAAGAAGATGAATATTTATATGCTCTTCCTTATGAATGGTATTTAAATTATGCTGTTAGAAGATATGGATTTCATGGAACAAGTCATAGATATATTGCTATGAAAATGAAAGAAATAACTGGAGAAGATAAAAAAATTATAAGTTGTCATATTGGTAATGGTGCTAGTTTATGTGCTATTAAAGATGGTAAAAGTATGGCAACATCTATGGGATTTACTCCTCTTGCAGGTGTTATCATGGGTAGTAGATGTGGAGATATTGATGCAGGATTAATTCCATATGTAATGAGTCAAACTAAAAAAAGTTTTGAAGAAGTAATGGATGACTTAAATAAAAAGAGTGGTATGCTTGCAATTAGTGGTGTATCTAGTGATATGAGAGATGTAGAAGAAGGATACAACAATAATGATAAAAGATGTGTTACTGCTATAAATATGTATGTAAATAGAATAGTTGATTATATATCTATGTATAATACTAAATTAGAAGGTGCTGATGCTATTGTTTTCACAGCAGGTGTTGGAGAAAATAGTGATGTAGTAAGAAAATTAGTTATAGAAAAACTTTCATTTATGGGAGTTAAATTAGATGAAGAAAAGAATTCTACAAGAGGTATAGATGGAGAAATTAGTACAAAAGATTCTTCTATTAAAGTTTATGTAATACCTACTGATGAAGAATTAATGATAGCAAAAGATACATATGAATTAATAAATAAATAAAAATAAAATAGAAAAGAGAATACAATGAATAATATATTTAAATTAATCTATAACGAAATAAAAAAATATAAAGTCATATATATTGCAAGACATATAGGACCAGATCCTGATGCTTTTGGAAGTCAAATGGCTTTAAAAGAATCAATTAAACTAACATTCAGTGATAAAGAAGTTTATGCAGTAGGGTGTACTGTATCTAGATTTAAGTATTTTGGTAAAGTTGATAAAGTAAATAATTATGATTATGAAAATAGTTTATTAATAGTAGTAGATACTCCTGATAAAAAAAGAGTAGATATAGAAAACTTTACATCATTTAAAAATGTACTTAAAATAGATCATCATCCAAAAGTAGATACATTTGGTAGTGTAGAATATATTGATGAAACATCTGCTAGTGCATCACAATTAGTTTATGAAGTTATAGAAAATACTAAATTAAAAATGAACTCTCAAATCGCAGGAGATTTATTCATTGGAATAGTAAGCGATACTAATAGATTTTTATATAATAGTGATGAAAAAGTATTTGATTTAGTTTCATCACTTATAAAAAAATATAAATTAAATACAGATGAATTATATAAAAAGTTTTATGCAAAACCATTAAGTGAAACTAGATTAATGGGATATATTGCTTCATCATTAAAAGTAGATAAATATGGATTTGCATATATTGAACTTGATGAAGATATAATAAATAGTTTTAATGCTGATTTGTCTTCTGCTTCAAATATGATAAATGATTTTAATAATATTAATGAAATATTAGTATGGGTATTTGTATCAAAAGATGAAAAAAACAACTTATATAGAGTTAATATTAGAAGTAAAGGACCTATTATTAATGAAGTAGCAGCTAAATATGGTGGTGGAGGACATAAACTAGCAAGTGGTGTTAGAACAGAAGATAAAAAAGTTGTAGATAATTTACTTAAAGATTTATCAAATTGTTGTAAAGAATATATAGAAAAGGAAGATAAATATGGAAGTAACTAAAGTAAATGAACCGATAATAGCAGTTAGAATTAGTCAATATCCAACAGATAAAAAAAGTGAATTTTTAATACTTGGAAGAAGTAATGTTGGTAAAAGTAGTTTTATAAATACAATTATTAATCGTAAAAATATGGCTAGAACTAGTTCAAAACCTGGTAAAACTCAAACATTAAATTTCTATTTAGTAAATGATGAATTTTATATAGTTGATGTACCAGGGTATGGATATGCTCAAACTAATAAAAAACAAATTGAAAAATTTGGTATGATGATTGAAGAATATTTAAAACAAAGACAAAACTTAAGACATGTATTTTTACTTGTAGATTATAGACATAAACCTACTGAAGATGATTTACTTATGTATAAGTTTTTAAAGTATTATAATTTATCTGTAACAGTTGTATGTACTAAATATGATAAAGTTAATAGATCATTAAAAGCTAAACAAGATGAAATAATTAAAAATACTATAAATATAGCATTAGGAGATGAAATAGTTAACTTTTCTAGCATAAGTAAAATAGGAAGAGATAGAATATATGAAATAATTGAAAATATTCTTTCTAAAAACTCTTGAAATAAATAATCATATTTATTATAATGTTTATAGAATAGAGGTTTGGATATGAATAAAAAAGGATTTACGTTAACTGAATTATTGGTAGTAATTGCGATAATTGCTATATTAAGTGTAATTATAATACCAAGTATTATTACAATTAATAATAATATTAATGAAAGATTAAAAAATAGAAAAATTGATTATATTATTTCAGCCGCTGAACTTTATGGAAGTAATCATGAAGAAATTTTTAATGGTACAAATGCTGTTGAAGTATTTGTATATGAACTTATAGAATCAAATTATTTAACAGTAGATAAAAAAGCTGGAGAAGGTAATTGTATTGGAGATAATCAAGGAAACACTCAAAAAGGTTGTATGATTGATCCAACTGATGATAGTTCAATGAATAATCTTAAAGTTATTTTAAGAAAAGAGACAATTGGTATTGTTGGTACTTTTGCTAATAGTTCATCTTCTGGTAGTGAAACTGATTCTTCAAAGAGTTTAGTTGATACAATATGTGATGGATTTAGTAATGGGACATTTGTAGGTCAAACAATGAGTAATAGTGGTAATGTTGTAAGTTGTAATTGTAGTCAAGATTATAAAAAATTAGTTACAACTGATGGAATTGAAGTTGATGCTTGCTTAATATCAGGAGACAATGTAAATAATTATTTAAAATATGGAAGTGCTAGTCCTAATTGGAGAGTATTAGGTCTTTATAAAGTAAATGATATTATATATCCAAAAATGATAACTAGTGAACCAATTCCATAAAATAAAATTAAAAAATCGAATTAAAATTAAAACAAATATGAAAATTATTTGTTTTTTTGTATTAAAAAATTTATGAACCCTCTTGATATATATATATATATACGATATAATGGTAGTGTGAAAATAATAAGTATAGAATATTAGGAGGAAAAATGAACTTAAAAGAAAGAATATATGTAATAGTAGGAATAATTATGGGTATGATATTATCAACAACAATATCATATTCATTAGCATCAACATTAATAAATAGTAAAGATGTAACATATGAAGATAATGCAGGATTAGGAGTAAATAATGTACAAGCTGCAATAGATGGAACCTGTACAAAATTTAGTAACCAATTAACTACATTACAAACGACAATACTTAATAAAATGTATCCAGTAGGTTCATTGTTCTTTAGTTCAACTAATACAAATCCAGGTACTTTATTTGGTGGTACATGGGTACAATTAACAGGTGGTTTTATATATGCTAGTAATGGTTTTAGTTCAGGAAATGGTACAGGAACAAGTACTGGTTTGGGAGGAAATGGTAACACAGGAGGTACAACATTAACTGCTGCTCAATCTGGACTTCCTGCACATACACATACTGCCACATATTCTGGTGCAAACTTCTATATTCGACATGGACAAAGTTTAGGATATGATACAGCTTCTTCTGGTGATAATACAGTTGTAGAAAGAGGAGTTGGACCAACTTGGCAAACTGCTTATACAGTAACAAGCCATCAGCACTCAATAGATAGAGTTAATATTTATGGTACTGTAACAGTTGAAGCAAGTCAAGCAATTAATGCATCACAAAGTCACTCTCATACAATACCCGCACATACACATACAATTCCATATATTGGAGTTTATGTATGGCGTAGAACTGCTTAATTCATAGGATATAAATTAAAATTATTATTGAAAAACTATTTTTATAGTTTTTTCTTTATTAAGAAAATCATTTATTGTATAATATTTTTAGGTGAGTATATGAAAAAAAGAGCTATATTAATAGATGGAAATAACTTATTATTTAGAAGTTATTATGCTACTGCATATATGGGAAATTTAATGAAAAATTCTAAAGGACTTCCTACAAATGCATTATATGGTTTTGTAAATATGATGAATAAAATAATTAATGAAGAAAATCCTGAATATATAATGGTAGCATTTGATAAAGGACATAATTTTAGAAAAGATTTATATGATAATTATAAAGATGGTAGAATTGAAACACCAGATGATTTAAAAATTCAATTTCCAATAGCAAAAGAAATATGTAATTTACTTGGTATTACTTATGTAGAATGTGATAATTATGAAGCAGATGATATAATAGGTACATTTGCAAGAATGGCTGATGAAGATAAAGATTATTATGCAACTATAATTAGTAGTGATAAAGATTTGCTTCAATTAATTAGTGATGAAGTAGATGTAAAATTATTAAAACAAAAAGATTATATTTTAATGAATCCAGAAACTTTTAAAGAAACTTATGGAATAGAACCAATTAGAATGATTGATTTAAAATCTTTAATGGGAGATGCATCTGATAATATTCCTGGTGTTAAAGGAATAGGGGAAAAAACTGCTTTAACTCTTTTACAAAAATATGAAACTTTAGATGGAGTTTATAATCATTTAGATGAAATAAGTGAAAAAACAAGAGAAAAATTAATTAATGATAAAGAAAATGCATATTTTTCATATAAACTTGCTACTATATATAAAACAATTGACTTTGACTATACATTTGAAAGTATTAAATATAATGGACCTGATAATGAAAAATTAATAGAAAAATATAAAGAATTAGAATTTAATTCATTTTTAAAAAATATACCTACTAAAGTAGATGATTCAAAAGTGAGTTATGTAGATGTAGAAGGTAAAATTGAAATAGATGGAAATTATAGTTTTTATTTAGAACTTAATAATGTTAATTATCATAAATCTGATATGATAGGTGCATGCATTTATGATGGACAAAAAGCATACTATTTTGATAAAGCAAGTTTAATGCTTAATAAAGATTTACTTAATAATATTGAAGTAACATTTGATTTAAAAAAGAATATTGTATATTTAAATAAATTAGGTATTAATGTAAATTCTAAATTTGATACATTAATCGCGTCATACCTACTTAATTATAATGTTAAAGATGATGTTGCATATTTAGCTAATACTAAAGGTATTCAACTTCAATATTATGATAATATTATAAGTAAAAAAAGTAATTTAACAGAAAGTGAAATAAAAGATACAATAATTAAAAAAACTAAATATTTATATGATAGTTATGAAGAATTTAAATCAAAATTAGTAAGTGAAGAATTAGATAAATTATATTATGATATAGAGCATCCTTTAATAAGTGTACTTGCTGATATGGAAATTACTGGTATTTATGTAGATGCAAATGTAATAAATGAGTTAAAAGAAGATATTAAAGTAAAATTAGTAGAACTTGAAAATAAAATATATGATTATGCTGGTCAAAAATTTAATATATCTAGTCCTAAACAATTAGCATATATTTTATATGATGAATTAAATTTACCTAAAGGTAGAGGAAAAAATGCTAATTCTACAGCACATGATGTTTTAATTAAATATATTGATTATCATCCAATTATTAAAGAATTATTAGAATATAGAAACTTAAATAAACTTTATACTACATATTTAGATACATTTAATGATTATATAATGGAAGATGGTAAAATACATACAATATACAAACAAACTGGAACTAGAACTGGAAGACTTTCATCAATTGATCCAAATTTACAAAATATTCCTGTTAGAAGTGAAGAAGGTAAAAAGATTAGAAAAGCATTTGTAGCTAGTGAAAATGCATATTTATTATCATGTGATTACTCACAAATTGAACTTAGAATTCTTGCTCATATAAGTAATTCTGAAAGTTTAAAACAAGCATTTATAAATGGAGAAGATATACATACTCATGTAGCTAGTGATATATTTAATGTAGATGAAAAAGATGTAACACCTAATATGAGAAGAACTGCAAAAGCAGTAATATTTGGTATTGTTTATGGTATTAGTGGTTATGGACTATCAGAAAACCTAGATATAAGTGCTAGTGAAGCAAAAAAATATATAGATAAATATTTAAATTTATATCCAGAAGTAAATAATTATATGAATGAAATAATTAAAAAAACTAGAGAACTTGGATATGTAAGAACATTATTAAATAGAAAAAGAGAAATAGAAGAAATTAAAAATACTAATCATTTAATAAGAGCAATGGGAGATAGAATGGCTCTTAATACACCAATTCAAGGAACAAGTGCTGATATATTAAAAATGGCTATGATAAAAATACATAATGAACTTAAAAATAATAATTTTAAATCTAAAATGTTACTTCAAGTTCATGATGAATTAATATTTGATGTAAAAGAAAGTGAACTTGAAAATGTAATTTCTTTAGTAAAAAATATAATGGAAAATATATATGAATTATCTGTTCCATTAAAAGTAAGTACAGATTATGGTAAGAATTGGTATGATGCTAAATAATAATTGTAATATATTTAAAGAATATGATAAAATGAATTTAATAGAAAGATTAATATAAACTTATTAGGAGGTTTTAATGAATAAAGAAGAATATATTAAATTAAAAGAAGATTTAGTAGAGGCTGTAAAAAATAAAGACAATAAAAAGATAGAAGAAATAAAAACTATATTAAATATAACTAAAGAGCAAGAAATGTATTTTGAGAAAGGATTAACAGGATATCCTTCTGTAGATAAATTATGGTTAAAATATTATAAAGAAGGTGCAGAAGATTTAGCTAATAATATTCCAATTAATAAAACTTTGTGGGATGTTATAGAAGAAAAATTATTAGAATATTACGATGTTCCAGCACTTGAATATTTTGGAAAAATTTTTTCAAAACAAGAATTTATAGATTCATGTTATTTATGGGCTAGAACTTTTAGAGCAATGGGAGTTGAAGAAAACGAAATAGTTCCAATATATGGTCCGGTAGTTCCCGATATTTGTGCAATGGTATTTGGACTTAATATGATAGGAGCAAGTGCTTATTTTTTAAAATTAGCTATTTCAAAAGAAGCTTTAGAAGAAGAAACAAGAGATTCTAAAATAGCAGTAGTTTATGATGGTATGTGGAAAAATGTTAGAGAAGAATTTTCAAAAGATAAATTTAAAAAAGTAATAGTTGCAAGTGTAACTGCTGATATGCCAAGTCCTAAAAAAGAAATAGTATCTTTTCTGAATAAAATGCAATCAAAAAAAGATAAATCACAAATACCTAATGAAAAAAAATATATATGGATAGATAAAGCCCGAGAAATATCAGAATATTATACAGGTAAAGTAAAAGTTCCATTTATAGAAAATAGACCAGTATTGATAACTTCATCAAGTGGAACTACAATAAATGGAGTTGTAAAAGGAACAGTTGCAACAAATGAATCTGTTATTTCACAAATATTAAGTGGTACTTATTCTGAAATTCCTTATTTTGTTGGAGATAGGGTATTAAATCATTTTCCATTTACAGCATCAACATCTTTAAATTCTTTGTATTTATTACCTTTATATAATGGATTGACTGTTGTTATAGATCCAAGAGTCTCAGAAAAAGATTTCTATAATCAAATTATAAATTTAAAACCAAATATTGCTTTAACGACAGGAAGTGCATGGGAAAGTTTCTTTAATAGAGTTAAAAAAGAAATGGAATCAGGAAAAAAGTTTGATTTTAGTTATGCAAAAGGATGGACAGTTGGTGGGGAAGGAACAGATTGCAATAAATTTGAAAATTGGAATCAAATAATGAAACAAGCAGGAGCAACTAGTAGTTTGTTTAGTGGGTATGGTTTATCTGAAACCTTTTCAGCAGTTAGTGTAGAAAATTCAAAGCATAAATATAAATTTACTAAGCCAATTATGAGTGTTGGCTTACCTCAAGCTGGTATGATTGTAGGAGTTTTTGATAAAAATGGAAATGAATTGACTTATAATCAACGTGGAGAATTATATGTTAAAACAAATGCTCATATGAAAGAATATTATAAAAAGCCAGAATTGACTAAAACAACATTGATTGATGATTGGATTCATACTGGAGATTTAGCAGAAATTGATGATGAAGGATCTTTATACATTTGGGGAAGAATTAATGATGGAATTGATTTACCAAGTGGCGAAAAATTAAGATTATTTGATATTGCTAATAAGATTAAAGAGTACGATGTTATTGATGATGCTATGGTATTGCCTATGTTAACTAATGAAGAAAACACTTTAGTTGTACATATTGTATGGAATAAAAATGTGGAAGAGAATAATAAAGCTTTATATTTAAATAATATAAATTCAAGCTTGAAAAGTTATTTACCTAATGGAATTAAAATTATTGGATATGCTTTTCATGAAGGAATGTTACCTTATTCTTCAACAACTTTAAAAAAAGATAAAAATAAATTATCAAAACAAACAGACGGATATTTTTGTTTAGAAGATCAAAAATTAATACCGATTAAGTTTGAATCTAAAAATGGTAAATATGAAATAATTTATGAAAATATAGATGAAAATGTTAAAAAATTAATAAAAAAATAAGAGGTGTTATACTAGTGTGGAATGTTATATTTTTATTTACTGGTTTGTTTTTTATCTCGTTACTTCTAATTGTCTTTTTATCTAAAAAAGTACTTAATTCGAAAGAAAATAAAGTTTTTAAATTAGTATTAACGGTCAGTTTATTATTATATGTTATTGAAATCCCATTACAATTGATAGTAAGAAAAATTGGAGTTGAAAACATTTTAGTTGATATTGTTTCAAGAATATATTTGATTTTGTTATTATTATGGTATGTATTTTTTTCTATTTATGTTATTGTATTATATTTGAGTAATAGTAATAAACCAATATTTAAAAAAATTAATATAATTTCAAAATTTGTTATAATTATTCTTGCTATAATATGTACTATATTTTTAATATTTTCTCCTACTGAAAAATATTATGATTTGGATAAAATGTATATAATTGGTCCTGCAGTTAATATATTAAAAATTTTTATTGGAATTTATATCTTTTTATGGTCTATTTTAATAGTTTTAAATTTAAAGAAATCATTTAATAAAAAATATATACCTATTTATATGACAATTATATTTTTAATAATTAGTACGATTATTCAATCTTATGATCCTAGTGCTTTAATAGCATCAGTGGTTGGAACATTTATATGTTATACTATGTATTTTACAATTGAAAATCCTGATGTTAAAATGGTTAATGAATTAGAATTAGCAAAAGAACAAGCAGAAAAAGCTAATAATGCTAAAACTGATTTTTTATCTAGTATGTCTCATGAAATTAGAACACCATTAAATGCTATTGTTGGTTTTAGTGAATGTATTGAAAGTGCTAAAACATTAGAAGAAGCAAAAGAGGATGCTAGTGATATAATAATGGCTTCTCAAAATTTACTTGAAATAGTTA
>CANRCA010000018.1 GCA_947628985.1 uncultured Bacilli bacterium
TTAGAGTAAATCTCCTTATCCATACGATTTTTATCTTTGATAATATCACATAATGTTCTTTCTAAATCATAACATTTTACAGTTAAATCATTAATAGTTTTAATATCGCTCATTCCAAGTTCAAAAATTTCATTTTTAACATATCTTAGTGATACATTTTCATTATTTAATAAATTACCACTATAATTATATGGAACAGTAATATCATAAATTAACGGAATCCTATCAGACATATTATGTAAATATAAACTAGTAGCATGAGAATAACACATATTTTTACTACTTTTAGATAAAATATAGAAATTATCAATTGGATATCCAGGCAATTTATAGATACCAGTTCCAACTCTTTCTAGCTTTTTATCATTTACTAAATTACTTAAAAATGTACTATTGATTTCTAAATTTTTAGTTTCTTTTGTAGTAATATATCCATTATTTTTTTTAGCATAATCTAAAATCTTATCATAATTATTCATCTTTATCATTTCCTTTTTCTAGTAAAATTATAACATTATTCCTTAAAAATGTCAATTGATTATTAATGTTACTTTTGTTATTATTTCCTAATGTTTTAATTTTTAAAAGTAACATTTTGCACTTTATCCATCTAGATTTTCATTAAATAAATTTCTAATTTATACATTTCTATTGTTTTCATATTGGCTAATAATATTATTTAATCTTTCTAAGAGTTCTTCTTGTGAATATCTTTTATCAGTAGTTTCCATTTGATTTTCTGCTACTTCTAGTTTTCTATCAATATAGTCGTTATAGTCTGATTTTATTTCAAAAGGTAATTTTTGTTCTCTCAAAACTGTTTTTATAAACATATTAATAGCAGTAGATACATTCATACCAACACTACTACAAAATTGTTCAAAGTTTTTTTTATCACTTGCATTAACTCTTACATTTAAATTTAATGATTCCATAGTATCCCTCATTTCTAATTAGATTGTACATTTGTTTTATATATTTGTCAATACAATGTTTTATTATAAATATACAATGTATTACTATTTTGAATATAACAATAAATTATATTCAAAAAAAAGAAACAATTTCATGTTTCTATATAGTTTGTATTGTATTATTTGATGTAACAACATTTAAAGGATTGTTATTTACAGGAGTAGGGGGCTTGTTAATATTATTTATATTAGTATTAATAGTTGGATTAGTATTCATATTTGTATTCATATTTGCATTATTCATAGGTACTACAGTAGGTGTTTCTATTTGTTTGATTGGTTTCTTTTCTTGAACTTCTTCTTCATCTTCATCATCAATACCTTGTTTATTAAGCATATCTTGTACTGCTAAATCATTTTCTAAATCTACTATTTTTAATATTTCATCTACACTTGTTTCACCTAATAATACTTTTTCAAGTCCATCTTGAAGTATAGTATGAGTATTACCATCTAAATAAACGAGTTTTCTTAATTTATTTTTAGTTGCACTATTAGTAATAGCATCTCTAATTTCATCAGTAACAACTAATACTTCTGCTATTGCAATTCTGTTTTTATATCCTTTAAAACAATGTTCACAACCATTTGGGTTAGCATCATATATTTTATCTACACTTTTATGTAAAACTCTTTCAAATAGTCCTTTCTCATATTCAGTAGTTTGTCTTAAAACTCTACAATGAGGACAAATCATTCTTGCTAATTTTTGAGATATGATACCATTTAATGATGTACCAATCAAATATCTTTCTACATCCATATCAGTAAGTCTTTCAATAGTATTTAAAGCATTATTTGTGTGGATTGTTGATAAAACTTTATGACCAGTAATAGATGCTCTTACAGCTATTCTTGCAGTTTCACTATCACGAATTTCTCCAATCATTATAATATCAGGGTCTTGTCTTAAAATACTTCTTAAAACATTAGCAAAATCAAGTCCAATTTCTGCTTGTGCTTGTACTTGGTTAATTCCTTCAATATCCATTTCGACTGGATCTTCAACTGTAATTATATTAACTTCATTTGTATTTAATTTTTGTAAGATAGAGTAAACAGTAGTAGATTTACCACTACCAGTAGCACCAGTTACTAATACAATTCCATTTGGTACTTCTATCATTTTTATAATTTTTTCTAAATTATTTTTACTAAATCCTAAAGATTCTAGACCTTGTAAACTTTTTGAATAGTCTAAAATACGAAGAACAACTTTTTCTCCATTATTTGTTGGTAAACTAGAAACACGAAGATCTAATACTTTATCACCAATTTTACTTTTAATTGCACCATCTTGTGGAAGTCTTGTTTCCATAATATTCATACTAGCAATCATTTTAATACGAGATATCATATTTCTTTTATAATTTGGTGGTACAATAGCATAATCGTATAAAATACCATCTACACGCATTCTAATTTTTAAGGAATTTTTAGATGGATCAAAGTGAATATCACTGGCATTTCTTTTTACACCATCTAAAAGAATTTCATTTGCAATCTCAACAATAGGTATATTCTCAAAATCAAATTCCTTCATATATATTAACCTCTTCCTATTCTTAAATAATTATATAATATTTTTTTTAATAATTCAACAATAATATTTTATTATTTGCAAAAATATGTTATACTTTATAAGTAGAATAAAGAGGTGCATTATGAAGAAAGGTTTTACACTTGTAGAATTAATAGCAGTAATTGGTATAATAGCTATTCTATCTTTAATAGCGACACCAGCTATTATAAGTATGAGAGAGAGCTTATTAGAAAGTATGCTTACAACTAAAATTAATCTAATTAATTCGGCTGCTAAAGAATATGCATCTGATCGTATAATGAATATACCAAGTCCTGTATCAAGTGATTATATAGGAAATAAAAATTCAAAAGATAATTGTTATACAGTATATGTAAGAGTACTTATAAGTAATGGATATTTAAAAGGAGACTCTGATGATAAACTATCAATTATAAATCCTTTAACTGAAGAATCGTTAAATAATGAATTAGTATGTGTAAGATATGATACTAATGATGCGATAAATAGACAAATTATTAGTTACATAATAGGGGAGGATTCTTTATATGAAGATTAGTAATAGTTTTTTTGTAACAAGAAGAGAATTTCCAAAAGATGAAATAGCGATGTCTGCTAAATTACTTATTAAAAGTGGAATGATTTTAAAAAATGAAAATGGTGTTTATACATATATGCCACTTGGACTTAAAGTATTAGAAAACATTAAAAAAATTATAAGAGAAGAAATGAGTAAACTAAATGCTAGTGAAGTATTATTACCATCACTTGTAAATAGCGATATTTTTAAACTATCTGAAAGAGAAAAAATATTTGGAAAAGAAATGTTTACTTTAAAAGATAGAAATAATGTTAAAATGGCTTTATGTTCTACGTATGAAGAATTATTTTCATATTTAGCATCTTATAAAATAAGAAGTTATAGAGATTTACATTTTGTTTTATATCAATTTGGTAATAAATTTAGAGATGAAGAACATCCAGAATTAGGAATTGTAAGAAAAAAAGAATTTATGAATGCATCTGCATACAGTTATGATGCTGATGAGGGTGGACTTGAAGTTAGTTATGATAAAATGTATATGACATTTAAAAATATATTTAGTAAATTATCATTAGATACAATAGTTGTTGAAAGTTCACCACTTAATATGAAAGGTATAACTGGAGAAGAATTTCAAGTAGTATCTAAATATGGAGATAATGAAGTTGTAAAATGTACTAATTGTTCTTATTCCTGTGATAGAGAATCGTCTTCTTCAAGTACTATTTTTACAAATAGAGAAGTTCCATATAAAAAATTAGAATTAATATCTACCCCTAATATAAATTCTATAAAAGAATTAAGTGAATATTTAAATATTTTTTCAAGTAATATTATAAAATGCTTAGTTTGTTTAGTAGATGAAGAATATAAGCTTATATTATTAAGAGGTCAAAGTAAATTAAATATAAATAAATTAAAAAAATTATATAGAACAAATAATGTAAGAATACCATCTAAATATGAATTATTAAAAAATAATATAAACGCAAGATTTATAGGACCAATAAATTTAGATATGGAAATAATTGCTGATAATGAAGTTAGAAGTATGCATAATTTTGTATGTGGAAGTAATAAAGAAAATTATCATTATATTAATGCAAATTATCCAAGAGATTTTAAAATATCTAAATTTGCAGATTTAAAATTATTTGATGAAAACTCAGTATGTCCTAAATGTAAAAATAAATGTGAAATAGTAAAAGGAATAGAAGTAGGACAATTATTTAAATTAGGTAAAAGTTATAGTGAAATATATAATTTATTATATAAAAATGAAATTAATACAAAAGAATATGTTCATATGGGATCTTATCAAATAGGACTTGATAGATGTATCGCAGCAATTGTTGCTAATAATCATGATGAAAATGGTATAATATGGCCTATTAATGTAGCACCATATAAAGTAGCAATAGTTATTTCAAATATGAATAATAAAGATAGTGTTAAATTTGCAAATAGTTTATATGATAGATTAAATGATATTGGAATAGATACTATTTTAGATGATAGAAAAGTAACAATAGGTATTAAATTTAATGATATGGATTTAATAGGTATACCAATTAGAATAACAATTGGAGATAAATATGTAGAAGATGGTAAAGTAGAATTAAAATTAAGAAAAGAAAAAGAAACAATATTATTAGAATCAAATAAATTATTAGAATATATTGATTGTTTAGTTAATAAAAAATAATAAATTAGTAGAAAAAAATCTACTTTTTTTATTTGTCTTTAAAAAATATTAAATTTAATATATAATTAATTTAGGAGAAGTTTATTATGAAAAAAATACAGGAATATTTAACATTTTTATCCCCTGAATTTATATATGTACCATTTGATAAACAAGAATTATTAAATTTACCTAAAAGTATGGAAGTTTTTAATAATTCATTGCTTGGAGAAAAAAGTGATGGTAAAAAAATATTTAGTCCAATTAGCGGGAAAATTATTGGTATGACACAAACTAATTATAATGGTTTTTCATCTAAATCATTAGTTATAGAAAATAATTTTATGGATTTAAGAAAAAAATTAAATCCAGTAAGAGATATGAAGAAAATCAAAAAAAGTGAAATAGTAGAATCTTTACAAAAATATGGATTAAATAAAAAAGTAAATAGTAAAACTACATTAGTAATAAATTCTTATTATGATAAAAAATATGATTTAAAAGATATGATAATAAATTATGAATCATATGAAGAAATATTAGAAGCAATAGATGAATTTATGGAAATATTTAATATGAAAACATGTTATATATGTATAGATAGTAATGATTTAGTATCTATTAATGCATATGAAAAATATATAAATGCTTTTTTAAATATTTGTATAGTAAATTCAAATAAAAAATTTAAAGATTCAAAATGTGTATTTTATAATGTAGAAGAAATACTTGCTATTCACAAAGCAATTCATTTAGATTATATGTATGATAATACAATTATAACTATTAATAATGGAAGTCCAATTATAGTTAAAGTTAAATTATATTCATCGTTAGCAGAACTATTAAAAGTATTAAAAATACCATATAAAACAAAACAAGTTTATGCAAATAATGTATTAATTAATGATGTTACTACTTTCGCAATAGATGAAACTTTAAGAAGTATAGTTATAAAGGATAAAGAATAATGATATATGTATTTTTAGGAAATGAATTTAATATTATTAAAAAAAAGATAGAAGAATTAATTAATACATTAAATATAGATAATATTATTAAATATGATTTTAGTGAAAGTAGTATTAGTGAAATATTAAATGAAGTAAATTATGTAGACTTATTTAATGAAAAAAAATTAATAATAGTATCAAATTTTAGTTTTAAAAAATTAAAAGAAAAAGAAGAAAAAGATTTACTTAATTATATAGATAATATGAATGATAATGTAATAATAATTAAATGTATAGATGAAAGTCTTGATTCAAGAAAAAGTATAACTAAAATAATCAAAGAAAAATGTAAACTTTTTGAAATGGAAAAATTAGATTATAAATCTATGATGGATTATATTACTAATATGTTTAAAGAAAATAATATAAAAATAAGTTATAATCAAATTAAAAAAATATTAGATTTATGTGAAAATAATATAGAATATGCAATTAAAGAAGTAGAAAAGTTATTAATATATAAAATAGGTGAAAAAGAAGTAAGTGATAAAGATATAGATGATGTAATAAGTAAAAGTACAGAAAAAGAAATATTTAATTTAACAGATAATGTAATGAAAAGAGATATTGCTAAAAGTATAGAATCTTTTAATATATTAATTAGTAGTAAAATAGATGCTACTGTTATATTAGAAACATTATCAAGACAATTTAGACTTTTATATCAAACTAAAATATTAAGTAAGAATAATAGTGAAAGTAATATATCTAAAATGCTTTTAGTAAATCCTTATGTTATTAAGAAAACATTTATGAATATTAATAATTTTAAAGAAGAAGAAATAATAGATTATTTATATAAATTAAGTAATATAGATATAGATATTAAAACAAAAGGTTATGATAAAAATAAAGTTTTAGAATCATTTTTTCTTACATTATAAGACATATACTTTACATTAAAATAGTAAAATTATTATGAAGAATATAATTTATAAAGTATAATTATTTAAGGAGGACTAGACATGTTAATATTAGCAAAAAGTATCTTAGGATTAATGTTAGGTTTCTTTGCAGCAGTAATTATAGGATGGTTTTTAATACCATTATTAAAAAAATTAAAAGCAAATCAAACTATAAGTGAATTTACTGCATTTAGACATTTATCTAAAAATGGAACACCTACACTAGGAGGATTAATATTTATTATTCCTACATTATTAGTAATGTTGTTTTTATATATAAGAGGAAGTTTAGAAATAACACATAGTTTACTAATTATTATATTTGTATTTATGTCATATGCATTATTAGGATTTGTAGATGATTGTTTAAAAATAAAAGAAAAAAACAATAATGGTCTTTCAATAGCACAAAAATTATTAGTACAAGTTTTAATAGCACTTATATTTTTCTATATTTATATGCAAGGTGGAGGAGATGCTAATCTTACAATTACATCAATTGGACTTAATGTAGATTTAGGATGGCTTTATGGATTATTTATATTATTTTTATTAGTAGGTTCTTCTAATGCAGTTAATTTAACAGATGGATTAGATGGACTAGCAGGGGGACTTTCTCTAGTAGCATTCTTAAGTTTTGGTATTATTTCTTGGGGTACTACTTGGGTAGAAGGATACCAAGAAATAGCAATATTTTGCTTTATATTAGTAGGTTCTCTTTTAGGATTTTTAGTATATAATACACACCCTGCTAAAGTATTTATGGGAGATACTGGATCACTTGCTCTTGGTGCTACACTTGCAGCAATAGCAATACTTACTAAACACGAATTATCTTTAGCTTTAATCGGAGGAGTATTTGTAATAGAAACATTATCTTCAATAATACAATTAACTGCAATAAAAAAATTTCATAAAAAAGTTTTCTTAATGACACCACTTCATCATCATTTTGAAAAGTTAGGTTGGGAAGAAACTGATATAGTAAAAATGTTTTTAATAATAGGATTTATGTTAGGAATGATAGCAATTTATTATGGTGTATGGATGTAGTAATTTATAAAAAGGGGGTAAAATTATTACAAAATCTAATAAATTAATAATTATAAGTACTGTTTTATTATCATTAATTGGAATAATAATGATATATTCTAGTAGTTATATTTGGGCTTTATATAAATATAATAATGCTTATAAATATGTTTTACAACAAGGTGTATTTTTCTTAATAGGTCTTGTTTTAATGTTTATATTTTATAAAATTGATTATCAAATTTACAAAAAACATGCAAATACTTTTTTAGGTATTTGTTTTTTCTTACTTATTTTAGTATTAATTCCTGGAATAGGTAGTGTTAGAAATGGTAGTAGAAGTTGGTTTGGATTTTTAGGGTTTGGTTTTCAACCAAGTGAGCTTACTAAAATTGCATTAATAATTTTTACATCTAAATATTTATCTAAAAATGATAAATTAAAAAGATATACCTTTAAATTTATGGCACCTATATTATTAGTTATTATTTTATTTTTTGGTCTTATAATGTTAGAACCAGATTTTGGAACAGGTATGGTTATAGTAGTGTCATTAATTGGACTTATATTTATATCAGGAAGTGATGTATCAATATTTATTAAACTTGGAATACTTGGAGTTATAGGAATAGTAGTACTTATTTTAATAGCGCCTTATAGATTAGATAGAATAACTTCATTTATAAATCCATGGAGCGATCCTCTTGGAAGTGGTTTTCAAATGATACAAAGTTTATATGCAATTGGACCAGGTGGATTTTTAGGTTTTGGATTTTTAAACTCAAGACAAAAACATTTTTATCTTCCAGAACCACAAACAGATTTTATATTTTCAATTATTACAGAAGAATTTGGTTTTATTGGTGCTTTAGTAATTATATTATTATTTATAACATTATTTTATAATATAATTAAAAATGCTTTAAAACAAACAGATTTATTTGGTAAATATTTAATGTTTGGATTATGTTTTTTATTAATGTTTCAAACTTTATTAAATTTATCAGTAGTAGTTGGTTTAGTTCCAATTACAGGAGTTACACTTCCATTTATTTCTTATGGTGGTAGTAGTTTACTTGTAAGTATGTCTAGTATAGGTATGATTTTAAATATTTCTCGAAATAATTAAAATAGTCTTGTGATGAATGGAATATCTTGAGGTCGAAAATTTCGACCTTAAAAACTCCGAAAAATGTAGGAAAATATAAAGGTAAAAATTCAATTATATTTTCCCACAGGAAAATATAATGACTTTTTTGTACTTTAAATATATAATAAATTTAAGTAACAAAGTTAATAAAAATTTAATATTTTAGTATAATTTAAAAAATATTAAATTTTTTTGCAATAAAATTAAATTTTAAAACGTTATATATATGAGAGGAGTAAATCAAGATGGTAAAACATAATAAAGTTGATGAAAATACAGTAGAAAAATTATTATTAAGATTTAAAAATAATGATATTGATTCTTTTCATGAATTATATTTATTGTTAAATCCTTTAGTTTATGCTTATAGTTTATCTATTTTAAAACATAGAGAAGATGCTCTTGATAATATTCAAGATGTATTTATAACTATATATGAAAAAATAGATACTTATGAAGAAAAATATAAAGCATTAAATTGGATATTTACTATTACTAGAAACATGGCCATGAGTAAATTAAGAAAGAAAAAAATAACAGTAGATATTGATAATGAAATAATTTCTACTACAGATAAAAGTGAAGAAAAAATATTATTAAAAAATTTAATGACTAAATTAACAGAAGAAGAACAAAATATTATTTTACTTCATTTATTATGGGGATTTAAATATAAAGAAATAGCAGAAATATTAAATAGTAATTTATCAACTATATTATCAAAATATCATAGAAGTATTAAAAAATTAAAAGAAATGGAGGGTGTTATATGAAAGAAAAAGAAATTAGAGATAAACTTTTAAATGCTTATAATACACAAATTCCTGATATGTATGATGAAATCCTCTTAAAATGTCATAAAAAGAAAGGAAAAGAAGTTATGATGGAAGAAAAGAAAAAATTTAATTGGGGGTTGCCATTTGCAGTTGCATTTAGTTTATTAATTTTATTATCAGGTGGTTTATTTTATAATTATAATTTAAATATGAAAGTAGAATCAATTATTGATATTGATGTTAATCCAAGTATTGAACTAGAAGTAAATAAAAAAGATAAAATAGTAGATTATAAAGCATTAAATAATGATGCTAAAGAAATATTAAATGATATGGATTTAAAAAATGTAGATATTGATACTGCTTTAAATGCTATTATCGGTTCTATGGTTACAAAAGGATATTTAGATGATTTATCAAATTCAATATTAATTTCTGTTGATAATGATGATCAAGTAAAAGCAGAAGAAATGAGACAAAAATTAGTAAATAAAATAGATAAAATATTAAATACAGATAAATTTGAAGGATCTGTATTAAGTCAAACAGTAAGTAATAATAAAAATGAATTAACTGAATCTGAAGCGTTAGCTCAAAAATATGATATTTCTAAAGGAAAAGCAGAACTTATATTAAAAGTTTTAAAGCAAAATAGTCTTTTAAAAGAAGAAGATTTAGTTAAATTAAATATTAATGAAATAAATGTTTTATTAGAAAATAAAAATAATACAACTACAAAAGTAGAAAAACAAGGTACTGCTAGTACTAAAGCATATATTGGAGAATCTAAAGCTAAAAGTATTGCATTAGATCACGCAGGAGTAACTAAAACTTTAAAAATGGAAGTAGAATTTGATGCTGATGATGGTATGCTTATTTATGATGTTGAATTTGAAACAAGTACATATGAATATGATTATGAAATAGATGCTATTAGTGGAAAGATTATAAAATATGATAAAGAAAAAAATGATGATGTAATATCAAATAATAATTCAAATACAAATAACAATAGTAATAATTCAAGTAGTAATAGTAACAATAATAGTAGCAGTAACGCAAACAGTAACAATACTAATTTCATATCATCAAGCAAAGCAAAAGAAATAGCATTAAATCATGCAGGAGCTTCTTCTGTTAAAAATTTAGAAATTGAACTTGATAAAGAAGATAAGGAATATAGTGTAGAATTTATTTATAATAATAAAGAATATGAATATGAAATAAATGCTGTAACTGGTAAAATAATAGAATATGATATAGATAATATTGACTAAAAAATTATTGATTTTAAGATATTATTATTGTAATATTAATAATAGAATTGTGAGATGATTTTATGAGTGAATATAATAAATTTAATAGTACAAATGTAAATAAAGCTAAACCACCTATAATAAATGGTAGAGAATATATAAAACTATATTTAGAAAATATTAAAAGTATTTTTAAATCAAATTTAAATTTAGATAATTTATCAGATGGTATTTATGATTATTTAATTAAAGACAAAGGATGTATTGATTATGTAATAAAAATTGGAAATTGTGATGAATTAATAATAGATTATTTAAGTATGTGTAAACCTGAATTTACATTTAGTGATGAATTTAATGAAGCAAATAAAGTTATTAGAGAATCAGTAGATGAAATATTTTCTAAAAATAAAGACAAATTTTTAGAAAATGGACTTAATAATCATAAAGTTTTATATGGTGTTTCATTATATCTTTTTGGTCAAAAAACAAATGTAGATAAGTTAAGTAAACAAGAGTTAGAAGAAAATATAAAATCATATATTGGAAATAAAAATTCATCTCAAAAAAAGTTTTCAAAAGAATATGAAAAAAGAATAATTAATGAAAATCCAGAAAATAAAATACCACCGGAAGTTATAAAAGCTTTATTACTAGCATCATTAGTATTTACTGGTATAGTTGCTGGCTCAAAAATTTATTATGAAAAAAATGAACAAAAACAAAATGAAACAAAACCAAAAATAGGGTATGTAGGTTCATTGAATATAAATACTAATAATGGATATGATAGTGAAAATAATGAATATATAGTAAGAAGATAAGTAATGAAGTAATAGAAGAAAAAATCAAGTATTAAAACTTTAAAATAATTAAAATTAAATTTTTTAAGAAAACAGCAATTGTTTTCTTTTATTTTGGTAAAATATATTAAAGAATATAAAAAAATATATAACTTGACAAATTTTATTTTAATTTATAATATTAATTAATAGAAAAGGTGAAAAAATATTTATGAAAAATTTAGTTATTGTAGAAAGTCCTAGTAAAAGTAAAACTATAGAAAAATATTTAGGTAAAGATTATAAAGTATTATCATCTAAAGGACATATACGTGATTTAGCTACTACTGGTAAATATGGACTTGGAGTTGACCTTGAAGATAATTTTAAACCTAATTATATTTTAATGAAAGGTAAAAGTAAATTAGTAAGTGATCTTAAAAAAGAAGCATCTTCTTCAGATAATGTTATTCTTGCAACAGACCCTGATAGAGAAGGAGAAGCTATAAGTTGGCATTTAAAAGAAACTTTAGGTTTAAAAGATAATAATTATGGTAGAGTAGTATTTAATGAAATTACTGAACCAGCGATTAAAGAAGCATTTAAAAGTCCAAGAAAAATAGATATGCAACTTGTACATAGTCAAGAATCAAGAAGAATATTAGATAGAATAATTGGATTTAGATTAAGCAAATTAATGCAATATAAAACTGATGGTAAAAGTGCAGGTAGAGTACAAAGTGTTGCTCTTAAAATAATAGTAGATAGAGAAAGAGAAATACAAGCATTTATACCAGAAGAATATTATACAATTGAAGCTGACTTTAAAGATTTTAAAGCAGAACTTAAAAAATATAAAGGAAAAGATATAGAAGTAAAAACATCTCATGAAGCAGATGAAATACTTTCTAAATTATCTAATGCATTTAATATTGTAAATGTAGAAAAGAAACTAAAAAATAAACAAAGTAAATTACCATTTACAACAAGTACATTAACTCAAATGGCATCAAATAGATTTAATTATCCTGCATCTAAAACAATGTCAATCGCACAAAAATTATATGAAGGAGTTAATTTAGGTGATGAAACAGTTGGTTTAATTTCATATATGAGAACTGATTCAATTAGACTTTCTGATTTATTTGTAAAAGATACTAAAAAATATATAACTTCTAATTATGGAAAAGAATATGTAGGATATACTAAAAAAGCTAAAAATACTGAAAATGTACAAGATGCTCATGAAGCAATTAGACCAACAAGTATTAATAGAACTCCAGAGTCTATTAAAAAATATTTAACACCTGAAGAATATAAATTATATTCATTAATATATATAAGAACACTTTCATCATTAATGGCAGATGCTAAATTTGAAGCAACTACAGTAGATTTAGAAAATAAAGATTATATATTTAAAGCAAGTGGTCAAGTAAATGTATTTGATGGTTATTTAAAAGTATATAAAGATTATGAAGACTCAAATGATTCAATACTTCCAGATTTTGCAAATTATAAATCTAAAGTAATTGTTTGTAGTAAAGTATATAAATTACAACATTTTACAGAACCTAAGCCTAGATTTACAGAAGCAAAATTAATAGCTGAATTAGAAAGACTTGGTATAGGAAGACCTAGTACATATGCTAAAATTATTAGTGTATTAAAAGAAAGAAAATATGTAACTATTAAAGATAAAAAATTCTTTCCAACTGATATAGGTATTAAAGTAACAGATAAATTACAAGAATTCTTTTCATCATTTATAAATGTAAATTATACTGCTTCTATGGAAGAAGACTTAGATAAAATAGCTGATGGAGAATTAGTTTGGTATAAAGTATTAGATAAATTCTATAATGATTTTGAACCACTTCTTGATGTAGCATTTAAAGAAATGCAAAAAGATGCACCAGAAGAAACAGGAGAAATATGTCCATTATGTGGAAAACCTTTAGTTATAAGAAATGGTAAATATGGTAAATTTACAGCATGTTCTGCTTATCCAGAATGTAAATATATTAAAAAAGAAGAAAAAGTAATAGTAGAAATTTGTGATTGTCCTAAATGTGGTCATAAAATAATAGAAAAGAAAACTAAAAAAGGTAAAATATTTTATGGATGTAATAACTATCCAAAATGTAATTATGCACTTTGGGATAAACCAACAGGAGAAATATGTCCTACTTGTGGAGGACTAATAGTATCAAAAAATGATAAAACTTATTGTCCAAATTGTGATAAAAAATAGTAAATTTTAAATAAAATTTTACATTTTTACGAAAATATACTGAAATTGCTTGCAATTTTAAGTAGTTATGCTAAAATGAATATGTAAGCATCGTATGTAATGAATGCTTGCTAAATAGAAAATGGGAGGTAATTTACGATGAGTAAAACTGAATTAGTAGAATTCGTTGCTGCTAAAGCCGGATTAACTAAAGCTGATGCTCAAAGAGCATTAGACGCTACAATGGAAGGAATCACAGCTGGACTTAAAAAAGAAGGAAAAGTTGCATTAGTTGGATTCGGAACTTTCACAGCTAAAAAAAGAGCTGCTAGAGAAGGAATCAATCCTTTAACTAAAGAAGCTATTAAGATTCCTGCAAAAGTAGTTGCTGGATTTAAAGCTGGAAGCAAATTAAAAGATGCTTTAAATTAATAAAGAGCCTTCGGGCTTCTTTTTTTGTGTGAAATTTGTTATTATTTACAGCCAAGTTTACAGCCATGACAAAAAATAGGTGAGATTTCACTTATTTTTTAATTGTTGTAACTCAGATA
>CANRCA010000019.1 GCA_947628985.1 uncultured Bacilli bacterium
AAAAAAACTTTATGATCTTTTTTTCTTTTAATTTTCATAAAGTTTTTCTCTTTAAATTAATTTATTCTTTTTTGCTGGATTAATTTGGCATATTTATTTTTTCTAAATATAACTGTATTAAAGTTTGAATTAAAGTTACTATAAATGCACCTAAAAATAAAATTTTAAATGAACTTAATAATAATATACCTGCCAAAAAAGCACCTATTCCTTCTGATATTGATGCTATAAAATATCTAATATTTTCAAATAAGAATTGATTTTCATTATCTATTCTATTTAAATATACACCTGTTACTTTATCTTCTAATATTCTAGATGTTACATTAGCCATAATAATAGCTATAATAAAACCAATTTTATTATTTAATAAAAATGCCATTAAATAAAATATACTTCTTGATCCAAATTTTATAATAGTACTAATACTTCCAGATAATTTATTACTAAATTTATTAAATATTGTTGCAATAATACTACCTAATAAATTAGATAATATTAAAAATAAAGATGCTGTTTTTACTTCAAATCCTATATAATTTGTAAGAAGTAACATAATTAAATCAAAAACTATTCCATAAGATATATTAATTACTAATTGATTAAATAAAAATATATTATTTATTTTTGATGAAAAAATTTCTTTAAATGATTTTTTTAATGTTAATTTTTCTTTTATATTTTCTTTATCTTTATATATAAATAATAATATACAAGATATTATGTTAGATATTAGTGCTAATATTAAACATCCATTAAAATCAAAAATATATTTACCAAAATTAATACCTATTAAAAATCCACATAAAATAATTCCTATATCTTTAGAAAAATATTCTATAATTGTTTTCTTTTTAAATGAATCATTACTTTTATTTGAAAATGATAAAATTGGAAAAGAAGAAATAGTAAATATAACTTCACACATTATACTAAGAAGCATACACATTTTTATATAAAATATATTTTTAGTTATAAGTAAAAATATCATAGATATACTTCTAAATATTAATGACAATATTATTATATTTTTAATTTTAACTTTTGATGAAAATAAACTAATAATTAAAGATATTATTGAACTACATATTAAAGAAATAGATAAAATTCTACTAATACTTTGTATACTAAAATTATTACTTTCTAACCATAATTGTCTAAAACTCCCCCAAATTCCAATAGAAAATGACATTAAAGCAAATATTATCATTAATAATTTATAATGTTTGTCCATATTTTTATTTTGTACTTTTTCTTTTATAAAATTCTAATTATTTTATTGACAAAATATATTATTTTTTGATAATATCTTGTTATGCGTTAATTTTTTTACTTAGATGTGTTTTTTAGGAGGATTTATGAATTTGAGTGAAGAAGAATTCAAAAAAGAAAAAGAACATCTAGAATTAACTATCAAACTTTTAAGAAGTCAAATATCTAGTTTGGCTCAAGATTTATATGACAACGAAGAAAAACAACAAGAATTTAAGAAATTCATTTGGGATACTAGAAGTGAACTTGACCCTACTGAAATGAAAACTATTATGTCTAACAATAATAAGGAAATTGAGGATTTAGAAGTTAAAGCTAAATATTATATGAAGCTTTATAAAATTCAAAACTCACCTTATTTTGCTAAAATAGTTTTTGAAAGTGATGAAGGAACAAATGAATATTATATTGGTCTTACTTATTTAACTAAAGATGATGAAAATATAATATATGACTGGAGAGCACCAATATCAAGTATATTTTATGATAATGAAATTGGTGAAGCATCTTATGAAGCACCTGGCGGAATAATTAAAGGATACTTACATAATAAAAGGCAATTTACTATAGAAGATGCTAAAATTAAAAGAGTTTTTGATTCAAGTATTAATGTTCAAGATGAAGTTTTACAAGAAGTACTAGCAAGTAAAACTAATGATTATATGAAAAATATTGTTAATACTATTCAAAGTGAACAAAATCAAATAATTAGAAATGTTAAAGATAAAAATTTAATAGTACAAGGTATTGCTGGTTCTGGTAAAACGTCCGTTGCTCTTCATAGAATTGCTTTTTTACTTTATAAAATTAAAAATTTAACAAGTGATAAAGTATTAATATTTGCACCTAATCAAGTGTTTAGTGAATATATTTCAAATGTTCTTCCTGAACTTGGTGAAGAAAATACAAAAGAAACTACATTTAGTGATTTTTTAGAAACATATATAAAGGAATATAAATCTATTGAATCATTTACTTCTTTTATAGAAAGATATTATAAATATGAAGAAGCATATACTGATTTAATTAAATTTAAACAATCAAATGAAATACTAGGTGTAATGGAAGAATATATTAAAAATTTAAGTAATAAAGCTTATTTTAAAGATGGAATATTAAATAGAGATTTATATATTGAAAAAGATAAATTAAATTATTATTTAAAAGAAAGATACTCTTCTCTTCCATTATTTGAAAGATTAGATGAAATATCATTAAAAATATCAGAAATGGAATTTAGAGGTAATAAAACAAAAGCAAAACAAGTTAGAAAATGGTTAAATGAAATATTAAATATTGAAACTGATATGAAAGTAATATATAAGAATTTTTATAAAAGTGATGAATTTATTAATGCTTATCATAAAGAAATACCTGAGTCTTATTTAAATAAATTAAATGACAAAAATATTTCATTTGAAGATGCTTGTTTATTTGTTTATATGAAAAGTTTGCTTACTTTTTTAGGTAATGATTATACTATTGAACAAACTATTATTGATGAAGCACAGGATTATAATATTCTACAATATATACTTTTAAAAAAGATACTTAAGAAAAGTAAATTTACTATTTTAGGTGATATTAATCAAACAATTAATCCTTATTATCAATATAATTCACTTGAAGAATTAAAAAATGTATTTGATGGTGCTAATTATATTGAACTTAATAAAACTTATAGATCTAGTCCTGAAATAATTGAACATACTAATAAAATATTAGGATTAAAATTAGTATCCGCTATTAGAAGAGATGTTAATATTCCTGTTATTTTTAAAGAAGAAAATGATTTAAAACAAGATCTTATGAGTGATATAAATGAACTTTTAAAAGATAATAAAAGTATTGCTATTATAACTAAAAATGATATTGAAGCTACTAAAATATATAAATTGTTGGTTTATGATTTTAAAGATTTAGTATTAATGAGAAATAATTCAAATAAATTTTCAAGAAAGCTTGTAGTAATTCCTTCTTATATGGCAAAAGGTCTTGAATTTGATGCTACAATTATTTATACAGAAAAAGATAATAAATATACAAAAAAAGAAAGATATTTGTACTATGTTGCTTGTACTAGAAGTCAACATCATTTAATAATTTATAATCAAGATAAATTATAATGATAAGTTCCAAATATCTTTTTCTTTATTTATTTTTACTTTATTAGAAAGTTTTATAATTGGTCTTATTAAAGCATCTACTTCTTTGTCTTCTCCATTTGAAATAAATAAATCATTTTCTATTAAGGTTTTATTTACTGTAAGTATTCCCCATTTTATATCTTCTGTTGATGAAGTTACATATCTTGTTGATAAATAATATGGTTTATATGCTATATTATTTTTTTCTATAAATATTTCATAATATATTGGATCAATAAAATCAAGTGATGTCAAGTTATCAACTTTGTTTGTTATTTGTACACTAGCACTATCTACTCTTTTAGATTTTAAATTAGTAAAACTATTATTTTCACTTCTATTAATTTTACCATTAGTATTTATATTATTTATAATACTATTTATTTCATTTTCCCATAAAACTGGTATAAATATGTTATTATCACTACTAAAAGTTCTAGTGTCTTCTTTATATGTATATAATGGCTTTATAGTATATTTTTCTATATCTTCTAAATTTAAATTTCTAACATTTATAGAATAATTAGTTTTATATAATGAATTAGATAAATCATTTAATATAGAAACTATATTATTATATCCAAGTGAACCTTTTAAATATAATGTATTTACAGGATCAGATATTATTTCAATTGTACCATCCTCATTTATATTTAATATTCTATACATAGTTTTAGTAGTTCTTAATATTAAATCTTCATTATTTTTTGTGAATTCTTTGTTTAATTTATAAGTTAAATCATTAGATTTATAATTTACATAATCCCCTATTTCAATTTTAGAATTTATTTCTTTAAAGTTTTCATTAATAGAAATAGAATCAATTGAATTTGTAATATAACCACTAGATATCATAAAATTACATATTTCATTATTGTTACTTTTATTAACAATATAAATTTTTAAATCAATTTCATCATTTGAATTAATACTTCCATAAGTATCTTTATTACCAAAATAATATATATCTAAATTATCATTTTTTTCATATAATAATTTAAAATTAGTAGCAACTTTATTTAATGATTTAATTTTTAAATCAATAACAGTATTTCCACTAGATACATTAATTTTATTAGTAAGAATATCATTAATTTTTATATCATAATTTAATTTACCAACATACATTTCTACTGCTCTATGGTCTTTAGATTCAAATATAAAATTTGAATAAGTTATTCCAAATGAAAAGCATACTACTATTAACAAGATTACTAGTAATACTATATTTTTCTTTAAATATTTTGTATATTTTTCTCTTATATTTTTCATATTCTCTATAATTAATTATAATAATGTTAAATATTTGTGTCAAGAAATTTGATATTTTTCTATATAGATTAAAATGTAGAATTATTGTATAATATTTTTCACATGGGAGGATTAATTATGCAAGAAATATATTCAAATGATGATGATTGTTTTGAACTTTTTAAATTATTAAAGAAAAACTTAGGTGATAAAATTGATTATTATGGAACACCTTATACTGCTCTATTCCATGGAAAATATTTTTTTCAACATAGACAACCACATAGTGATATTGATTATTTATTCGATAGTGGAATACCTTTTTATTATAAATTTTGTAAAAATGGTTTCTTAAGAATACAAGTAGGTACTTCTATTCATCATAATATTTCAATAGAAGAAAGATTATCTGTATTAAATGATTTTTATGAAGTACTAAGTAAAAAATTTGGAGAACCAACTGTATTTTATACAACTAAAAATGATGATGAAGAACTTTTATCATTACATTGGTCTTTTATTAATAAAGAAGAAGATATTCAAAAATTTAAAAATGGAACTTATTTTGATGATGCTGAAATTGATAAATTAGTTATAATTGATGAACAAAATCAAAATATGAATGAGTGTCTATTAAACAATAATTCAGAAAAGAAATTAACTTTAAAAATTTAATAAAAATAGTACTCAATTTACAATAGATTAAGTACTAACTCTTATTAGGGTAATTACTTAACATGCGAAAATTAAGTATTTACCTTTTTTTATTTGTTCGCTTGTTTTATATATTTTAATCTTGTATAATTTTAATTAGGGAAATACTATAACAGTTGAGTGCTTACCTCCAGAGAGGAGGTGGTGAAATGACTAAAAAAGATTTTTTAATCTCTGCTTTAATCATTATCATCCTTCTACTTATTATTCTATTATTTAAATGATAATGAATTTTAAAAAGAAAAAGCACTCAATCTAAAGATTAAGTGCAAACCCATGGGTAAGTACTCAACTTTGCATTGTTAAGTATTTCCCTTTTTTATTTTATTCAAGTTCCCTTGACATATTCATAATAACATAAAAAAGAATTTTTTGCAAGTTGACTATTATATTTTTATTTGTTCGCTTGTTTTATATATTTTAATCTTATATAATTTTAATTAGGGAAATACTATAACTGTTGAGTACTTGCCAACTTCTTATGGGAAGGAGGCTTGATATTTATGAAGAAAAAAGACTTATTAATCTCATTTCTAATATTAATTATCATTTTATTAATAGTCTCTTTAATGATTCTATGTATAAAAAAATAGTACTCAATCTGCAATAGATTAAGTACTAACACTTATTAGGTTAAGTACTCAACATGCAAAAGTTAAGTATTTCCCTTTTTTATTTTATTCAAGTTTCCTTGACATATTCATAATAACATAAAAAAGAAATTTTTGCAAGTTGACTATTATATTTTTGAATATGCTACTGCATAAACAAATGTACCTACTTGATTATATATTCCATCTATTGTATAAATTCCATTTCTCTTAGTATAAAAAGGATCTAATAATACTATTTTACCATCAAGATTTGGAACTAAAGTTACATAATGACCTGGGGATAAAAGTACAACTGGTTTTCCTTCATTAATAGCTTTCATTACTTTTTGTTTTTTCTCTTCACTCATATAATCTGATCTACCAAATAATACTTCTGGTTTTAAATTTAAACCTTTTAATTTATCTGCATCTCTTAAGTTAGCATCACTAATAGCGCCATATCCTCTACTTGTAATAGTATCTCCTCTATAAAATTTAAGCACTTCAAGTGGATTTAATGTTAAATCATGATTTAGTCCACTTGCTACCATAGCAAGAGATGTATATCCACATGCAGATGTACATAAAGTACTTTCATTACTAGAAGTTCTATCATATACATAACTTCCCCATCTAGGATCGCATTGATTATAATAAGGAACACCTAAAGGATTTATTACATATCCACTACTACTATACTCTTTTACATATTCAGAAATTAAAGCAGATACATCTTCTAATTCTTTATTTAAACTTTCTCTTACACTTTCATCTTCAATTTGTTTTACTGCTTCAACAGCTTTTTCATAATCTTCTTTTTTTCTACTACTTCTAGCTACTGCTATTAATTCTTTAGCATTTACTATAACCTCTACCTTTTTAAGTTCATTTAAATATATTTCTTTTGTATCTCTATCTGGTATTTTATTTATTGCTCTTTTAGCTAAATTTAAAGTATCTGATGATAAATCACTTTGAGCTTGTTCTAAATAATTAGTAGCACTAACTGCATAAGACTGACTAATTTTTTCACTACTTGCATTACCTAAACATACTTTATAAGTTTCATCATTAGTAGTAAGACTTACAATTAAATTTACAAATGTAGGAACAAAAAATATTAAAGATATAGCTACGATTTTTACTAATGTAAGTTTTAAATTTTTACTAATTGAACTTTCATCAGTATTTATTACACCCTTAGTATAATCTATCATTAATGATATTATCAACATAATTGGAACTATTACTCTAATAATATTAATAAATATTCTAATAATTCTAATCATTGATAATACATCAGGATTATCACAAATTGATAATATCATTTTTTCACCTTCTTACTTATACAATAAAATTATACCATTTTCATAATATTTTTCAAACACTTAATTGACTTTAAAATATTCATTTGATATTATAAAGACATTTATACGGAGGATTATATGAAAAACTATGATTTACTTAATGATTTTAATAATGAAACACAAAATTATCTTATAAAAATAGATACAATAGCAAATTTCTTATATAAAAATCATGATAATATTAAAATTAAAAGAATTGGACTTAATAAGAAAAAAGAAGAATCAAAATTATATGTAAATGAAATATTATCAATATCAGCATTCTTTGCATTATTAGATAATGATGAATTTAATAGTATTTTTAATTTAGATTTTCCTCTTAGTGATACATTAATCATGAATGATAAACTTAAAAATGAATTTGAAAATATTATAAATTCAAATAATTATCATAAAATTGAAAGAATTAATATAAATAATTTAAAAAAATATATTTACAATGATTTATCTATTAATTGTAATTTAAATAAAAATGAAATTAATTTAAATAAAATAAATCCATTTGAAATATTTTCTTATTTTTATGATTTTGATGATAATGCATTATATGAATTTTTAATTAATAATTTAGATATTACTGAAGATGATTTAAATTTAATCTTTGATGATATAGATGACTTATTAGATGAAAATAAAAGTTATAAGATAAATATAAGTAAAAAAGATATAAAGGTATTTAATGGTTTTATTATTTATGAAAAGAATAGTAATTATTATTTAGAATTTGATGATATAGAAAATTTAGATAAAAATTCTATTTTAAGAATTAAAAGAATTAGAGATAATTCTGAAATTGATTTATCACTTCTTCCTAAAAAATTAAAAATAGATTATTTGAATTTTAATAAATTTAATTTTGATACTTTGGATAAATATTTAAATAATAATAGTTTTTCATTTATATTAAGTGATAAAAATGATGAATATGAAATAATATTATCAAAAATAAATTTTGAGTATTTTAAATCAGCTTTAAATTTTAAACATTTAAAAATATTAAGAGATTTTGAACATAAAAGAAAAGATAAAGATTATTTATTAAATTATGATTTTGAAAATTCATTTATTATAATTGATGATAATAAAAAAGAATTATATAGAAATATATTTATTAAACCTGATACTTATTATAATGATAGTTATAATAAAGATAATAATACTTTTGATGATTCTACTTTAAGAAAATATGGTATTGAATTAACAGAAGAAAAATATGTAAAAGATCCAAGTATAGCACGTGAAGATGAACTTAAAAAAATAGAAAGAATTTTACTTTATCCTGAAAAAGATAAATCTATTATATTAGTAGGTAGAGGTGGATGTGGAAAAACATCTATTGTTAAAGGGCTTGCATATAGAATTAAAAATAAAAATGTCCCAAATGAATTAAAAGATTTAAAAATATATAGTATAAGTACACATACTCTTGTTTCTAATACTAAATTTGTTGGAGAATTAGAATCTAAAATGCAAGAAATATTAGATGAAGCAAGTCAAAATAAAAATATATTATTATTTATAGATGAAATTCATCAAACTATGGGAGCTGGTAAATCTGAAAATGATGAAAATTCTGTTTCAGAAATATTAAAACCTTATATTGATAATGGTAGAGTTAGAGTTATTGGTACTACTACAACTGATGAATATTATAAGTATATAGAAAGTGATGAAGCATATAAATCTAGATTTAAGAAAATTGAAGTAAAAGAACCAGATAGAAATGTTGTATATAAAATAATTGATGATTTAATTAAAAGTTATAATAAATTTAATTATTCTAAATTTAATTTCAATGAAAATGAAAAAAATATAATTATTAATTGGTTAATTGATTCTACAAATGATAAATTTGTAAGATATGATGATAAAGTTGGTAATCCAAGATTAGTATTAGATATATTAAAATATGCTTATGCTAATGCTAATTTAGAAAATAGAAATGAAGTTAGTATTAATGATTTAATAACTGCTTTAATGGATGAAGATAGATTATATAATAGTTCTAAATTAAAACAAGTAAAATTATTAAAACCTTTACTTGTACAAAAACATGAAGTTAAAAAAGTAGAATATATCAAACCTACTTTAAAAATTTATAAATAATACATTCAAATGTATTATTTTTTGTTGACAAATGTTTGTTTGTATTGTATTATTAACAAAAAGGTGTTTGTATGAAAGATAGAATTATAATTAGTATTGATTTAAAAAGTTTTTTTGCATCTGTTGAATGTGTAGATAGAAGTTTAGATCCATTTAAAACTCCTTTAGTAGTTGCAGATATATCTCGTGGAAATGGCGCGATGACTCTTGCAGTTTCTCCCTATCTTAGAAATAAAGGAATTAATTCAAGATCAAGAGTTTATACCATCCCTAAAAACTTAAATATAATTTTTGTTAAACCTAGAATGAAATTATATGAGGAATACAGTGAAAAGATAATAAATATTTATAAAAATTTTGTAAGTGAAGAAGATATGCACGTCTACTCTATTGATGAAGTATTTATTGATATTACTGATTATTTAAAATATTATAATAAAACACCTAAAGAAATAGCTTTAATGATTATGAAAAAGATTAAAGATGAAACAGGAATTACTTCCACTGCTGGTATTGGACCTAATATATTTTTATCTAAAGTTGCTATGGACATTGAAGCAAAACATAATAAAGATTGTATAGCACAGTGGTCTTATAGTGATATTGAAAATAAACTTTGGAATATTGAACCAATAAGTAAAGTATGGGGATTTGGTATAAAAACAGAAAAAAGTCTTTTAAATTTAGGTATTAAAAAAATAAAAGATATAAATAATTATAAAAGAGATTTTTATATAAAAAGATTTGGAAATGTTATGGGAAATGATATTTGGTGTAAAGCTAATGGTATAGATTTTACTACTATTAGTGATTTAAATAGTAAAAGTAAAAATAAATCTATAAGTTTAAGTCAAATATTAAATAAAAATTATAATATAGATGAAGCATCTTTAATAATTGAAGAAATGAATGATATGTTAAATACTAAACTTAGAAATATGAATTTAACTACTAAATTAGTATATTTAGGAATTGACTATTCTAGAGATTTTTGTAAGAAATTTCATGAAACAATATCTTTTTCTGAAGAAGAAGATAATAAAGATAAAATATTAGAAGCATTAAAATATATTTATTATAAAAATATTGAAGATTTACCTATTAGAAAAGTAACAATTGCATATTCTAGATTATCTAATAAAAAATATACTCAATTAAGCTTATTTGATAAAAATGAAATTAAATCAAATGATTATTATAATTTAATAGATCAAATAAATGATAAATTTGGAAAGACAACTATTTTAAGAGCATCTTCTCTTTTAAAAAATTCAACAATTAAATCAAGAGAAAAATTTAAAAATATGATTTAATATAAAAAAATACTAAAAATCAAATTAGTATTCTTTTTTTTAATTTGTTGGAGTTAGGATAAGACGAAAAGCATTATCAGTTGCTATACCACCACTTGCTCTATTGAAATAAAATTCTCCGGCTCCTGTTGTATATGCATTATTTCCCCCACGAGCAAACCAAGGAAATATATTTTCAATAAAATAAGCATAATCAGTAAAAAATATACTTTGATTATAGTTTCCATTGTTCCAAAAAGGTCCTAATTCTCCTGTGGCATCTCCTAGTATTCTTTTGCTATATGATGTTATTGTACTTTCTGATGAATATTTATCTAAATATTCATCAAAAGATGAATTTATAATTATATTATCCATTGTACTTGCTAACATATTACCATCTTCTCTATATGATGCCACATATTCCCATGCTCCACCACTCATATCATATACTCCACTTATGTTTCCTGTTGTACTTGCTAAATATCCTGTGGTTGAATTATTCCATTGCTTATTTGCTGTGGTACTTGAAGCAGCATCTTTTGTATCTGCTGCATAACCTGTTAAAAAGTTACTATTATTATTTATTCTTACTTCATCCATTATTCCATATTTTGAATGTGATAAGTATGCCACTGCTCCCCATTCTGTATTCTTCATCATGTGTGAATCTAATGTTCTATTAAAGTTATAAGCACTCATAAAGTAATTATATACTGTTGAATACCTCCATGAATATACATTTGGTTTTACTATTATTTTATTTGATAACGTACTTGCATAATTTTCAGTTTTTTGTGCTCCTTCTGTACTCCAAGTAGCTATTTCATCTTCACTTATAGGAGCTTTTACATTTTCATTTTGATTATATCCTGTTTCAAATTTTCCTACCCAAAATCCATTTGAAGGTATACTTAAAAATGCTGGATGTGTCATATAATCATTTAATTGACATTCTTTTGTTGCGTCACTTGCTTGTGATAGTCCACTTTCCATTGGTGTTTTACATTCTCCTGATGTTTCTCCTGTATTTGTTAGTCCAAATATTATATCTATTTCTTGTACTTGACTTTCTGGTTGACTACTTTCTAGTCCATTATAATCTCCCATATTAAATAATTTATATTTATATTTTGGTATCCATACAAAGTATGCACGTATATCCGAATCTGTTATTACTTCTCCTGCTGTATATTCTTTACTTGGACTATCTACTAATATTACTGCATTTGCCCATTGTTTAGATTTATAGTTATACCATTCATCTTTATATACATCTGCATATGTTGCAACTCCTGTATCTGATAACATTACTGGTATCATTTTATCCCCTAATACTGGATCTGCTCCATGTAATTCATTATCTACATATTTTGTTTTTACTTCTTCTCCTTCTTCTATTGTACTTCCATCACATGCGGTTAATCCTGTTCCTTCTTGTCTTGCTTCACTCTTTATTGTCTTATTACTTTTACTATTTCCTATGTCATCTCTTTTTATATCACTTGCATTTGTTTTGATTAGTTGATAATTATTATCCATTACTTCTATACTTATTATCTTTCCACTATTAGATAACTCTACTTTATATTTTAAACTTGATTTTGCATCTATATCTAATGAATTAGTTTTTGAATCATAACAAGTTACATTTTTACTATTCATTGAATCTTCTATATATTTTTGTTGTGCTGTTCTTATTATATTTTGTACTTCATCAACAAATGTATTTTCTCTTGCATTCCTATATAAATTTAATATATTTGGTATGGCTATTAAAACTAATATTGCTAATATTGCTATTACTGCAAGTAGTTCTACCAATGTAAATCCTTTTTTACTTTTCATATATAGATACCTTCTTTCAATTTTACCCTACTAAGAAAATTATATATATATATATGGAAAGTCAAGAAAAATCAGCCGTTTTGAATTTTGAGATAAAAAAGATTAGAAATTTTAATTTTTTTCCAGAATTTCTAATCTTATTTAGTTTAGCCATCAATTAAAGTTAAGACAAGACGAGCACCACCTATAGCATCGATATTACCAGTATACCTATCAAAGAAAAATTGACCAGATCCAGGTGTACGAATACGATTACCACCACGAACGAACCATGTATTCGTTGAATCAACAAAACCTACAGTATCATTAAACCATGTACTTTGTAAGTATCCATTTACCCAAAATGGTCCTAACTCACCTGTTGCATCTCCTAAGATTCTTTTATTAAATGATGTTCGATTGCTATCTTTAGAATATTTATCTATATATTTTGTATATGTATTTAATTCTTCTTGTGTAAATCCTGATTCCAAATCATTAATATTTTTTATTCCATACCCATCCATATATGCCGCAACATATTCCCATGCACCACCACTCATGTCATATACTCCACTTATATTTCCTGTTGTGCTTGCTAAATGTCCTATAGAAGTATTCCATGGTTGATTTTCTGTTTCACTACCTACAACATCTCTTTCATTTGCAGCATATCCTGTTAAAAAGTTAGTATTATTAGTCCTGACCTCATCCATTATTCCATACTTAGAATATGATAGATAAGAAACAGCTCCCCATTCTGTATTCTTCATCATATGACTATCTAAATTTCTATTAAAGTTATATGCACTCATAAAGAAATTTTTTATAGTAGAGCTTCTCCATGAATATACATTTGGTTTTATTATTATATTTTCTGGTTTTTCTTCATTTATTTGCGCTTGTTCTCTTTTCCATGTAGATATATTTTCAGTTGTTATTGGATTACTTGTATTTTCATTTTGATTATATCCTGTTTCAAACTTTCCTACCCAGAATCCATTACTTTCTATTGATTTGAATGCTGGATGAGTCATGTATTCTCCTACTTTACATTGTCCACTATCTCCACTGGTCATTGGGGTTACACATTCTACTCCATCTTTCTCAGTTGTATTTACTGAGTCTGTTCCAAATTCTATAATTATTTCTTTTACTTGGTTTTCTGGTTGTGTTGTTTCATATCCATTATAATCTCCCATATTAAATAGTTTATATTTATATTTTGGTATCCATACAAAATATGCACGAATATCTGATTCTGATATTACTTCTCCCGCTTTGTAATCAGTTTTACTTGGGTTATCTACTAGTATGACAGCATTGGCCCACTTTTTATCTTTATAACTATACCATTCATCATAACTATGTGCATATGTTGCTACTCCTGTATCTGATAACATTACTGGTATCATTCCACTTCCGAGTATTGGATCTGCTCCATGTAGTTCACTATCTACATATTTTGGTCTTTCTTCCCATTTACTTTCTAATGTTATACTTCCTTCTATTTGATTTAAATTTGATTTTACTATATTTCCTTCTTCATCTATTATTTGGGTTTCACTTTCTGGTATATTATATCCTTTGAATATATATCCTTCTTTACTTGGTGTACTTTCTAATTTCTCTATTTCTGTTTTTATATCTTCTTTATATAGTTTTCCCTCTTTTAAGTATCCTCTATCTGGTGTACTTCCTTCAAATATTACTAAAGGTAGTCCATATGATAATCCTTCTACTATTACATTTCCTTTACAATCTAATAATGTTTGTGTATTATCTCTTGTTTTTACTTTATTACTTTCTATACTATCTCTTTTTATTCCTTC
>CANRCA010000020.1 GCA_947628985.1 uncultured Bacilli bacterium
TTACTATACTTACTGTTACTTCTATTAATGTAAATCCTTTTTTATTCATATGTTTACCTCTATTATTATTTTTACCCTCTTATTATATCGTATATATATATATATCAAGAGGGTTCTTGAGGTTTTGACATATGAAAAAAGATTTAGAATTAACTAAATCTAAATTATTTAAATTACTTTTTATTTACAATCAAGTTCAGGATAACCTGATACACTTAATTTCCAATCACATAATGTATATCCAATTAATCTATCATCTATTTCAGTTAACTTTATTGAATTTTTATTTGTATTTAATAATGTTACAAATGTATTGTTTTTCATTTCATCTGCTGTTTTTCCTATTACATTTGTTGTATCTTCTGGTAGTGTTCCAGTTAATGTATTTAAATAATATACATTTTTATAATTTACTGTTGTATTAGAATATTTATTTGTTATAACATAATTATCTTTTTTACTATTTAACAAACCTGTGTTGTATATATTATTTAATATTATACTTTTTGGACCAATATTAATAATACCACTTGCAGTTAATCCTCCTATTGTATTTCCATTCATTGTTATATTTCCTTGATTATAACTATTTAGTATTTTTGTATTTGAACTTGTATCTTCTTGATTAGATGGATTAGATGATACTTGTCTTCCTACTAAACCTCCTGAAACTGAATTATAATTATCTATGTTTGCTTCTATATTACCTTTATTATAACCATTTATTATTACTATATCCTCATGTTTTATATTCCATCCAGATGAAGAACCTATAAGTCCACCTATCATAATATTTCCTGACCAAGTATCACTTGAACTTACCTTTGCTAAATTATAACTATTATTCATTATTAGTCCTGACTGACAATCTCCTACTAATCCTCCTGTTCTATTTCCTCCATTTATTACTCCTGCTTCTTCATTTGATGAATTTGTTATTATACTTGTCTGATTATTAATAATATAACCTACTAAGCCTCCCATATCTCTTCCTACAGCACTATCTATTTTATTACTTGTTATTGTATTTTTATTATGACTATTATTTATATTTACTGTTCCTGTAACACAACCTACTATTCCTCCTGCATAAAAAACATTATTACTATCAATCGTTATCTTTCCTTCATTATTACTATTATCTATTTCTAATTCTTTTAAAATTCTTGCTACTACTCCACCTAAATATAATGTTGTATCTATAGATTTTCCTATTATTTCTCCATAATTTGTACTATTTTTTATTATTGTTTTTGTAGCATTTGATTGTTCTTGCCCTAATATTCCTCCTGCATAACTTCCTAATTCATTTGTTATAGTTCCATAATTTTTACAATTTTCTATTGTTAGTGTTCCAATTTGATTAGATGCTATTATTCCTGCTGAAGTATTTCCACCTGAAATGTTCGCTTTATTTATACAATTTTTTATAGTGGTATCTCCTGTACTCCATCCTGCTATTCCACCTACTGAATGATTATTAGTTTTATTTGTTATTGTTATTTCATTTATACAATTATCCATTGTTGAATTTTCTATTCTTCCTACTATGCCTCCAAGTGCTTCTTTTACATCATTTGTTATTTCTCCTTCTACTGTTAAATTTTTTACTTCCCCATCTTTTAAAAATCCAATAAATGATCTTTGATTATAAATATATAAATTATCTATTCTATTGTTATTTCCATCAAATGTTCCACTAAATGCATTATCATTGCTACCTATTGTAGTAAATCCACTTCCTGTTGTTACTATATCTTTATTAGTTTTAGCATCTTTATAATTCTCTTCTTTTTGAAAATCTAAATTATTCATTAATTTAAATACTTTATTTTCAAATGTTTCTCCATTATTTACTCTTTCACTTAATTCTATTAAATCTTCTATATATTGTATTTTAAATGGATCTTCCTCTGTTCCACTTCCTATGAAATATTCATCTACTGTAGGTACATCTGGTTTATCTTTTACTTCTTCTCCTTCTTCTATTGTACTTCCATCACATGCAGTTAAGCCTGTTCCTTCTTGTCTTGTTTCACTTTTTATTGATTTATTACTTTTACTATTTCCTATATCATCTCTTTTTATATCTGCTTCGTTTGTTTTTATTATTTGATAATTATTATCCATTACTTGTATACTTATTATCTTCCCATTTTGTGATAATTGTACTTTATATATTAAATTACTTCTTGATTCTATATCTAATGGATTTGATTTACTATCAAAACATGTTTTACTTTTATTTATTAATGAATTTGTTACATATGCTTGCTGTGCACTTCTTATTATACTTTGTACATCACTTACAAATACATTTTCTCTTGCATTCCTATATAAATTTAATATATTTGGTAGTGCTATTAATACTAGTATTGCTAAGATTGCTATTACTGCCAAAAGTTCTACCAATGTAAATCCTTTTTTATTTTTCATATATAATACAACTCTCTTTCTACCCTTATATGATTTTCTACGCTACTAAGAAAATTATATATATATATATGAAAAGTCAAGAAAAATCAACTGATGTTGAAGTGAAATTTGAAATCATAAAAAAGTTAAATAAAACATTAAATTATAGTATAATATATTTTGAGGCGATGATATGAATGATATAGAAATATCTAATTCTTGTAATAAAAAAAATATTATGGAAATTGCTAAAAAATTAAATTTAAATGAAGATTTAATTGAATGTTACGGTAAATATAAAGCTAAAATTAAATTTAATGAAGTTAAAAGTAATAAACAAGGAAAATTAATTTTAGTAACTGCTATTAACCCTACTCCTTATGGTGAAGGAAAAACTACAGTTAGTATTGGTCTTAATGATGCTTTTAATAAATTAAATGAAAATGCTATTTGTGTACTTAGAGAACCTTCTTTAGGACCTGTATTTGGACTTAAAGGTGGTGCTACTGGAGGAGGATATAGTCAAGTAGTTCCAATGGATGATATTAATTTACATTTTACTGGAGACTTACATGCAATTACTAGCTGTAATAATTTAATATCTGCTTCTATTGATAATCATATATATCAAGGAAACAAATTAAATATTGATGAAAATACTATATCTTTTAAAAGATGTTTAGATGTAAATGATAGAGCACTTAGAAATATTACAATTAATGAAAAAAATTATTCATATAATACTGGTTTTAACATAACAGCTGCTTGTGAAATTATGAGTATATTTTGTTTATCTAAAGACTTAAATGATTTAAAATATAATCTTGGAAATATAATAATTGCAAATGATAAAAATGGTAATCCAATATATACAAGAGATTTAAAATTAGAAGGGTCTTTAACTACATTATTAAAAGATGCATTTAATCCAAATTTAGTTCAAACATTAGAAAATAATCCTGTTATTATTCATGGTGGTCCTTTTGCTAATATATCACTTGGATGTAATTCTATTGTTGCTACTAATTTAGGATTAAAACTATCTGATTATGTTATAACTGAAGCAGGTTTTGGTGCTGATTTAGGTGCTGAAAAATTTATGGATATTAAATGTCAAAAAGCAAATTTAAAACTTGACTGTATAGTTCTTACTGTAACTACTAGAGCATTAAAACATAATGCAGGAATACCAAAAGATAAAATTAATATTGAAAATATTACTGCTATTAAAGAAGGCCTTCCTAATTTAGAAGTACATATTGATAATTTATTAAAATATACCTCTCATTTAATAGTTTGTTTAAATAAATTTAATAATGATACAGAAGATGAAATAAATATAATTAGAAATTTATGTAAAGAAAAAAATGTTAATTTTGAAGTTAGTAGTGCTTATATTGATGGGGGTAATGGTGCTATTGAATTAGCTAAAAAAGTAAAAGAAATTTGTAATTTAGAAAATGATTTTAAACCACTATATAATTTTAATGATACTATTAATAATAAAATTGAAAAAATATGTAAAGAAATATATCATGCAAATAAAATAAATTATTCTTCTACTTCTTTAGAAAAAATAGAATACATTAATAAATTAAATTTAAGTAATTTACCAATTTGTATTGCTAAAACACAATATTCTATAAGTGATGATGCAAATAAACTTGGATATCCTAAAGATTTTGAAGTTACTGTAAAAGATATATCATTACATACTGGATCTGGTTTTATAACTGTTTATTTAGGTAATATTGTTACTATGCCAGGTCTTCCTAAAAATCCTAATTATGAAAATATTGATATAGATGAAAATAATAATATAGTTGGTATATTTTAAAATAAAGAATAAAAAAAATAGTTCGTTTGAACTATTTTTTGATTTGTTTGATTGTTACTTTTATAGTATAATCATTAATTTTAAGTTCTTCTTTAGCAGAAGTATCTTTTGTAACTTTTACTGCTAATATTTCATCCATAATATATTTTTTAAATTGATTAATAGCCTTATCTATTTCATCACTAGCATCATATATCATTTCTATTCTATCTGCTATATCAAATCCACTAGTTTTTCTTAAATTTTGAATTTTAGATACTATTTCACGAGCAATACCTTCATTAATTAAATCTTCAGTTAATGTTGTATTAATTATTACTGTTTTATAATTTAACATTGCTGCTTTATATCCTTCTTTAGATTCAATATTTTTAAGAACATAACTATTATCTATTGTATATTCTTGATTATCAAAATCTAATTTTAATTCTCCGTTTTCTAGTTTTTTAATGTCATCTTCACTTATTTGATTTAAGTATTCACTAAATTTATTAATATTACTTCCAAATATTTTACCTACTTCTTTAAAGTTTGGTTTATATCCTACAATAATATATTTATTAACGTCTTTAGTCCATAATACATTTTTAACATTTAATTCTTCTTTAAATAAATCTTCAAATTCTTTTAATTTAGATTTATATTTTTCTTCAAGTATTACTTCACTAATTGGTTGTCTTACTTTAATTTTAGCTTCATCTCTAATATTTCTAGCTATTGAAATAAGTTCTATTACTAAATCCATTTTATTTTCTAATTCTTCATTTATTAATTTTTCATTTACTTCTGGATAATCTGCTAAATGAACACTTTCTTCTTGAGTTAATTTAGTATATATTTCATCACTTATAAATGGTACAATTGGAGCTATTAATTTACATATTCCACAAAGTACTTCATAAGTTGTTTTATAAACAGCTTTTTTAGAAGTGTCTAACTCACTTCCCCAGAATCTTCTTCTATTTCTTCTAATATACCAGTTAGATAAGTCATCACATACAAAGTCTTGTATAAAATGAACTACTTTATTTAAATCATAGTTATCCATAGAATTAGTTACATTTTTAACTAAATTATTATATTTAGAAAGTAACCATTTATCTATATCTTCTAAATCTTTATAATCAACTTCAAAACTTCTTGGATCAACTTTATCTGTATTTGCATACATTTCAAAGAAAGTATATGTATTTTTAAGAGTACTCATAAATTTAGAATTAGTTTCTTTTATACCATCTTCATCAAATTTTAGTGGTGTCCATACAGGACTTACATATAGCATATACCATCTAGTAGCATCAGCTCCATATTTATCTAAAATAGTAAATGGTTCAACTGCATTACCACGAGATTTATGCATTTTTTGACCATATTTATCAAGTAATAAATCATTTACTAAAACATTTTTATATGGTGCTACATCTTTTAAGAATGTAGAAATTACTATTAATGAATAGAACCATCCTCTAGTTTGATCTATTCCTTCTGCAATAAAATCAGCTGGGAAATGAGTATCAAAATATTCTTTATTTTCAAATGGATAATGATATTGTGCAAATGGAACTGCCCCACTATCAAACCATACATCTATTACATCTGGAATTCTATTCATTTCTTTTCCACACTCTGGACATTTAATATGTACATTATCTACATATGGTTTATGTAAATCTATATCATGATCTATTTTTTCAATTGATTTTTCTACTAATTCATCTATTGAACCAATCATTTCTTTATGTCCACAAGTACAAGTCCATAATGGAATTGGACATCCCCAATATCTACTTCTTGAAATTCCCCAATCTTGTAAATTTTCAAGCCAATTTGCAAATCTTTTTTCTCCTACATAATCAGGAAACCAATTTACTTTTTTATTTGCTTCAATTATTTTATCTTTAAATGCTGTTACTTTAATATACCAAGCTGGTTTTGCCATATATATTAAAGGGGATTTGCATCTCCAACAATGAGGATAATTGTGAGTTAATTTAATTTTCTTAAATAATTTATCATTTTCTTTTAAATATTTAATTATTTCTATTTCTAAATCTGGGTCTGTTACAAGTCTTCCCTTCCAAGGACCATCAATATATTTTCCATCAAGTCCTACTGGATTTAACATTGGTAAATCATATTTTTGACCAACTAAATTATCATCTGCACCAAAAGCAGGAGCAATATGTACTATACCAGTACCATCATCCATAGTAACATAATCATCACATGTAACAAAAAATGCTTTTTTATCTACTTTAAAGAAATCCATTAATTGTTCATATTCAGTATATTCAAGATCTTTTCCTTTATATGTTTCAAGTACTTTATATTCATCTCCTAAAATATTATTAGCAAGTTTACTAGCAAGGATAAATTTATAACCTTTACTTTCTACTTTAATATATTCTTCACTAGGATTTACACAAAGAGCGACATTAGCAGCAAGTGTCCATGGAGTTGTTGTCCATGCTAAGAAGTATTCATCTTTTCCTTTTATTTTAAAAGGAATTACTACAGAATTTACATCTATTTCTTGATAACCATCTGCTACTTCATGACTAGAAAGTTCTGTTCCACATCTAGGACAATATGGTAAAACTTTATGACTATGATATACAAGTCCTGCATCAAAGAATTGTTTTAATATCCACCATTCACTTTCTACATATTCATTTGAAAATGTAATATATGCATTTTCTGTATCAATGAATTGACCCATTCTATCAGTTAAACGAACAAATTCTTTTTCATTAACTCTTACATTTTTCTTACATTCAGCACAGAATTTTTCTACACCATACTTTTCAATATCATTTTTATCTTTAAATCCAAGTAGTTTTTCTACATTAACTTCTGTTGGAAGACCATGAGTATCCCATCCTACTTTTCTATCAACTCTATAGCCTTTCATTGTTTTATATTTACATACTGAATCTTTTAATATTTTAGCAAGCATATGGTGTACTCCTGGAAATCCATTAGCATAAGCAGGTCCATCATAAAAAACAAAATTATCACTACCATTTCTATTTTCGATAGTTTTATTTAATATGTCCATCTTTTTCCAAGATTCAATTTGTTTTTCTTCAATGTCTTTTACATTTCCTTTTTCTAATTCTTTAAATTGTTTCATTTTATTATCCTCCCAAAAATAAAAAGGACAGTACAAGGAGTCATAAGACGGTACCATCCTTTATTTATCTTTATTATATAACGCATAAGCGTGCTTATCTTATCCATAAGCAACATCAGAAGTGATACATATATAATTTCATTATTAGTTTCCATCAACCACTAACTTTCTATAAACTAGATTATATAACGTCTTCCTCATTTGTTTTAACGATTGAACTAATTATAACATTTAAAATTTTTTTTGTAAAGTCATATTTTAATTAAAGAAATAGTATGTTAAAACCATAATTTTTGATATAATTAGATTGGTGATAAATATGTTTTTAAGTATATGTGACAGTCCTGAAATTTTATCTGTTATTAGAATTGTAAAAATTATTATTAATATTATTATGGTAATTGCACCTATTATATTGATAATTTCACTTATGTTTTCATTTGCAAGTGCTGTTAAAAGTAATGATGATGGAGCATTAGTAAAAGAATTTAGGAACTCTATTCCTAAAATAATTGCTACTCTTTTAATATTCTTTGTTCCTACAATTATAAATGTTATTTTATCTATAACTTTAAATGTACCCTATAAACAATGTTTTAGTAGTGCAACACCAGAAGGAATAAATAATGCTTATGCTACATTAGCTAAAAATGAACTTGCTAATGCAAGAAATTCTCTTAAAGATTCAGATTATCAAAGAGCTAAAAGAGCAATTAATAAAATCAAAGATGCATCTACAAAAAATGAACTTAATAATGAACTTAATGAAATTAAATCTTATATTGACTTAATTAATGAAATTAATGCATTAGAAAAAAATTTTAATAGTAAAAAATATTTAGAATTACGTAATAAGATTGATAACATTCAAGATGAAACTATAAAAGATAAATTAAAAAAATATTTTGAAGATCATATTAAATTGAAAATTTATGCAAAGGTTACACCATCTGGTACATTAAAATCATTTAATATTAGAAGTCTTAAGTGTCCTGTATATTATGGGAGTAAAAAACAAAATAGATATACTTTTACATTTGATTCAAATGTTGGTGAACAATTATTTTTAATATTTAATGACTTATGTGATTTTGTAGATCAAAATCCATATATTAGTTATCTTCAAGATGATGGATTTGCTGTTGGTAAAGAAGGATATCATGGTTTAGGATTAGCCTTTGATTTAAATGATCATTGGACATATACTGATCCTAATACTAATAAAACATATGGTCCTTATGCTGGACAAGGTCCTAATACTTGGAGTAGATATACTAAATTTATTTGTGAGGTTTGTGATGGAAAAGAAGATTGTGATCAAAATGTAAATTATCAAATATTTAAAATTTATTTTGAACAAAGTGGATGGTGTTGGGGAGGAAATTGGTATAGTGAATGGTTTGATCCTATGCATTTTGAATATAGAAATGGTGCTTGTTCTGTAAAGGAACCTACTCCTATTCAATGTAATTAATTTATAAAAAAAGTAAAGTCATTTAATTTAAAAACTTTACTTTTTATTTTAGTTTTTATCTTTCATTTGTGGAAATAGTACAACATCTCTAATAGATGGTTGATTAAATATAATCATCATTAATCTATCTATTCCAAATCCAAGTCCTGATATAGGTGGCATACCTTGTTCCATAGATTGTAAGAAGCTTTCGTCTAAATCCATAGTTTCATCATCACCTTGAGCTTTTGCTTTTAATTGGTCTTCAAATGCTTTTCTTTGAATAACTGGATCTACTAATTCAGAATAAGCTTTACAAAGTTCTGTACCACTTGCTACTACTTGGAACATATCAACCATTTTATCATTATTATCATTTCTTCTAGTTAAAGGCATCATAACAGCAGGATAATTATATATAATAGTTGGTTCTATAATATTACTTCTAATTTGTCTTTTATATACAAAGTCTATTATTTGACTTAAAGATTTATAATCTTCTAAATCTTCCATTGTATATAAACCTTTTTCTACTATTTTATTTTTTAATTCCATAGGATCTTCAATATTTAAAAAATCAAATCCTAATAAATTTTTCATTTCTTCACAATAATTAATTCGTGTCCATTCTTCAGCACCAAAATCTAATGTATTTCCTTGATATTCAATTTTAGTACTACCCACTAATTCCATTAATAATTCTTGCATAAATTTTTTATAAAATTTAATTGTATCTTCAAAATTCCAATATGCAACATACCATTCAACTTGAGTAAATTCTTGTAAATGTTCTGTATCCATTCCTTCATTTCTAAAACATTTAGCAAGTTCATATACTCTATCAAATCCACCAGATATACATTGTTTTAAATATGTTTCTGGTGCTATTCTCAAATTACATTCCATATCAAGAGCATTATGATGAGTATAAAAAGGTTTAGCACTAGCACCACTTACTGCATTTTGTAATATTGGTGTTTCTACTTCTAAAAATCCATTTTCTCCTAAATATTTATGAATAAATGCATATAATTTACTTCTTCCTAAAAATACACGTCTTGATTCTTCATTCATAATTAAATCAACATATCTTTGTCTATATTTAAGTTCCATATCAGTAAGTCCATGAAATTTTTCAGGAAGTGGTCTTAAAGCTTTACCTAAAAATGTTAAAGTATGTACTCTTAATGTTTTTTCACCTGTTTGTGTAGTAAATATTTCTCCTTCTGCTCCAACAAAATCTCCAGTATCAATTTGTTTTTTAAAGAATTCATAATTTTCTTCTCCAACCATATCAATTTTTACTTCAAGTTGCATATCTGCTTCAATATCACGAATTCTAACAAAACTTAATTTACCCATCTTTCTCATAAATATAATACGTCCTGCTATTTTCACATCAGTAGTTCCATCTTCTAACTCTCTTGCTTCAATTAATTTATGAGTTCTTTCATATTTTTCTGGATATGGATTACAATATTCTTTAATTGTATTTAGTTTTTCCCTTCTTATAATTTCTTGCTCACTTAATTCATTCATTTTTACTTCCTCCCTCTTTTATAAAAAAAATCTATAACGTAAGCGTGACTATATCACTGTACCATCTTACTTTATAGATTTTACTTCTACCTTTATATCTTTAACGCAGATATGCGATTAAGCTCTAAGAATATTTTTTTCAATAATTTATCTATTATTAGTTTACACCTACCACTAACTCTCTATAAAGGAAGATAAATATTTACTCCTCTTTTCATCACTTATGACAAAATTATATGATTTTATTTAGTTTTTGTCAATCAACTATTTTTAATTTTATTAATATAATTATTTACTTTTTTATACCATGTTTTATCAGATGCATAGTATGGATTAATTTCTTGAGCAGTAGTTAATCCTTTTTTATAATAACTATTTAATTTGTTAATAGCAAATTTTATTCCATCTTCTAAAGTATTAAATTTTCTATAGCTTCCACCATTACATCCAGGACTTCCTTTATTACCTGCTACATTATTACATACTCTAGTAAGATAACTACATCCCCAATAACAACCTGTTTCATGCATCATTACTCCAGCTGCTAAATATGGATCTAATCCAACACTTATAGAATATTCTACTATAAACTTAGATTTATCTTTTAATGGATTTTTTAAATTTTTACTTATTTTATCTATAATTATATTTTCATCTTCTCCATTAAAAGTATGATATTTTATATAATCTTGATATTCTTGATATTTTTCTTCAAAATTATTAAAACTTATTTCTATTTGATTATCTAAATAATCATGATTTATTTCTATATCTATATTTTCATTATTTACTAAATTAAATATGCTTAAAATTAATATAATTTTTAACATTTTGTATTCTCCTATTCAAAACGCGAAGTATATTAATTATAACACATATTATTATATTAATCAAATGAATTTTTATGCATTGTCAATGTCTTATTTTTTTCTTCTTTTGGTTCTTCTATATAACTTCTTATTTCACTAGGTATATCTTTAATATTAATAGGAGTTCTTTTTAAAATACTAATATTATGTTGATTTATTAAATTAATTAATTTTAATTGATTTTCAGAAGTTAATGTTTGTTGTAATAAATTACTTAAATCAGCTTTTATAGAAATATTATCTATATCATCCATATTAATATTACAACTTATCAATTCATCTTTATATGTAAATGTTTGATTTGGATATATTTCCCTATTACTTGAAAAATTAAAAATAACATCTGGTTTTAATTTTTTAAGTTTTACTACTTCATTTATATATTTATTTATAATATTTTTATTTTTTTTATAAAAATTACTTATTTCATTTGGAGTTTCTAAATAATTATTAAATTCTACATTATTTAATGAATTATCATAATAGATTTGTTTAATTTCATCATTATTTATTTTTATTAAAAGATTATATTTACAATCTAATAAAAATGTTAGATATACATTATTAAAAGGACCATTTTCTACTGTAATAGCATTTAATTTAGGTATTTTATTACTAGACATATTTATAATAGTAGATTTTAAATTAATTTTATTTACATCTTTTTTAATACTATTAAATAATACAGGAAATTGATTATTATATTCTTGTAAAATTTTAATCATATCATACAAACTAATTATATCTTCAGTTTTTTCTATTTCTTCTCCTTTAAATCTTTTAATAAGATTTAATTTTAAATCAAAAATCATTTTTTCTCTTTTAGTCATCATCTTTTATCACTCCTTTTTTTGCCAAGATATTATACAATAATATATGTTTAATTTCAAGAATTTTCTACAATAAAAAAGTTCAGTAAAGAACTTTAATTTGTTGGAGTTAAGATAAGACGGACACCACCTGCAGTAGAAATTGCACCCTTATTTCCGCTGAAATAAAATTGACCTGATTTTGTTGTGTCATTTAACCAGCCTCCACGAGTAAACCAAGGAAAATCAGAGTAAACAAAATTTGAAAAATCAGCAAAATATATGCTTTGATTATAAGTTTCATTATTCCAGAATGGTCCTAATTCTCCTGTGGCATCTCCTAAGATTCTTTTATTATATGAAGAGCTTGAAACAATTAATTTTGAATATTTATCTAAATATTTATTATATGTTGTGTCATTTACTATTAATGTCATTTCGCTTGTTGTTAAATTTAATATATCCATATATGAAGCCATATTTTCAAAAGAACCACCACTCATGTCATATACTCCACTTATATTTCCTGTTGTTGAAGCTAAATGTCCTGTAGAAGAATTCCACTCAAACGTTTTTGTTGGATCTATACTACCTGCTCCACTTGGTTCACTTGCTGCATATCCTGTGAGACAATTACTATTATTATTTATTCTTACTTCATCCATTATTCCATATTTTGAATATGATAAGTATGCTACTGCTCCCCATTCTGTATTCTTCATCATATGACTATCAAGTGATCTATTAAAGTTATATGCACTCATAAAGAAATTATTTACTGTTGAATATCTCCATGAGTACACATTTGGTTTTATTATTATGTTTTGTGGTTTTTCTTCATTTACTTGAGCATTTACTATTGTCCATTTAGATGTATCTGTTATTGGCAGTGTTACATCACTGTTTTGATTGTACCCTGTTTCAAATTTTCCTACCCAAAATCCATTTGATGGTATACTTAAGAATGCTGGATGAGTCATATACTCTCCTATTTTACATTGCCCACTATCTCCACTTGTCATTGGTGTTTCACATTCTACTCCATCATTTTCAGTTGTATCTGTTAGTCCAAATACTATATCTATTTCTTGTACTTGACTTGCAGGTTGACTACTTTCTAAGCCATTATAATCTCCCATATTAAATAGTTTATATTTATATTTTGGTATCCATACAAAGTATCCTCGTATGTCACTTTCTGATATTACTTCTCCTGCTTTGTATTCTTTACTTGGGCTATCTACTAGTATTACCGCATTGGCCCACTTTTTATCTTTATAACTATACCATTCATCATAATCATGGGCATATGTTGCAACACCCGTGTCTGATAACATTACTGGTATCATTCCTTGACCTAATACTGGGTCTGCTCCATTTAGTTCACTATCTACATATTTTGGTCTTTCTTCCCATTTACTTTCTAATGTTATACTTTCTTTTATTTGACTTAAGTTTTCTTTTATTATATTCCCTTCTTCATCTATTATTTGTGTTTCACTTTCTGGTATATTATATCCTTTGAATATATATCCTTCTTTATTTGGAAGACTTTCTAATTTTTCTATCTCTGTTTTTATATCTTCTTTATATAGTTTTCCTTCTTTTATATATCCTCTATCTGGGGTACTTCCTTCAAATATTATTAAAGGTAGTCCATATGACAAACCTTCTACTATTACATTTCCTTCACAATCTAATAATGTTTGTGTGTTATCTCTTGTTTTTACTTTATTACTTTCTATACTATCTCTTTTTATTCCTTCTTCATTACTTACATTTATATAATAATTATTATCTAATACTTCTATATTTATTATTTTTCCTTTATTTAAGTTTACTCTATAATTCAAATTACTTCTTGATTCTATTTCTAATGGATTAGTTTTACTATCATAACATGTATTATTTTTATCTCCTATTTCATCCATTACATATTCTTGTTCTGATGCTCTCATTATATTTTGTACATCACTTACAAATGTATTTTTTCTTGCATTCCTATATAAATTTAATACATTTGGTATGGCTATTAAAACTAATATTGCTAAGATTGCAATAACTGCAAGTAATTCAACCAATGTAAATCCCTTTTGACTTTTCATATATATACCTTCCTATTTCTACGCTACTAAGAAAATTATATATATATATGGAAAGTCAAGTTTTTTGTCTATTTTGAAGTGAAAATCGAGTAGAGAGGAATAATTTAATTAAAATTATTTCGTCCCTCTCACACCACTGTACGTACGGTTCTCGTATACGGCGGTTCAATTTATA
>CANRCA010000021.1 GCA_947628985.1 uncultured Bacilli bacterium
TACTAACAACGGAAGATTATATGTACTCTTTCGTTATTGGAAAAGAGTTGTAGATAACTACGACACTCGCTCCAAATTGTTTGATAAATCAGTTTTTATTAAAAGACTGATTTTTTTATTTATAAGGACCCATGTTAGCAGCTATGGAAGTTGATAAAATTACTTTTTTGAAAAAAATTCAAAACTTATTTATTTATACTTTTTAAATAAAAATTTTCTATTATATCATCAAATAAACTATACCATTTTATTTGAACACAAAATCTTTGTTTAGTATATTTATTATTATAATTTAAGCATCTATTTTGAGGTTGTACTGCTAATGAACCAATATGAACACCAGTAGAATAATCATCTTTTTTATTAATAATAATATTCATTATATCTTTTGGTGTTATCCATAAAAAATCATTAACAGTTCCATAAATTAAAGCATCTATTGGGTAATTTGAATTAGTTCCCTTTAGTATGAATCTTAAAACACACTTTTCTATAAATCTTTCATTATTTAATTCTTTATTTAAATTATCTATTTTTTCTTGATTATATTTTTTATATTCATCAGCTGACATTCTAGTTTTCCCACTTCCATTTAATGTTCCATCTGCATAATGATATTTTAAATATTCTAATACATTTTCTTTTGATATATTATTTTCTATTAAAAAATGAATAAATTCTGAAATTGGTTCAACATGTACTGAATTTCTACTACCTTTTTTAATACTTATTCCTTTTATTTTATTATTTATTTTAATCATAATATCACTTTTTTGTTTATAATGATTACACCAACTTTTTATAATAGAATTATCTTCTTCAAGTGGAAATATTTTTTTTATTAAATCATAAGCAAGAGGATTTAATTCTTTAATTTTTTTGTCATTAAAGTATTTCACAAATTCATATTCATTATCAAAACCATTTATATTTTCATCCATAAATTAAATTCCAAATAATTTTTTTTAAAAGTAACATTTAAATTATTTCATGTCAAATTGATAAAAATTTAAAAATAATAATTTATCACTTATTAATTTAATATTTTTAAATATTAAAAATGAATTATATCTAAATTAATTAATTAATAATATTTATAATTTTTATTTTTTACTTAATTTTTTTATTTTTTATAAATATTGTTTAATAACCATTTAATACTATTTTCATATAGTATTAAGAGGAGATTATTTAGATGAAAAATGATTATGAATATGCTAATAAAGCATATAATTATTATGATAAAATTGGTGTAGAATGTAAAAAGTTTAATAAAATTGCAGATGAACAAGAACAAGATAGACAACCTGGATTTGAATATCTTATGAATCCAAGACCTATATTTGATAATCCAAACTATAAAGGAAGTAATAAATTAAAAGATAAAGTTGCTATTATAACTGGAGGAGATAGTGGACTTGGAAGAGCTGCAGCTATTGCTTTTGTTAAAGAAGGAGCAAAAGTTGTAATTCCATATTTAAATGAACATATTGATGCTTTAGAAACAAAAGAATATATTGAAAAACTAGGTGGTGAATGTTTATTAATTTCTGGAGATATTACTGATAAAAACTTTTGCAAAAAGATTGTTGAATGTACATTAGAAAAATTTGGAAAAATAAATATTTTAGTAAATAATGCTGGTGTACAATATCAAAGTGATTCACTAGAATGTATTAGTGATGAACAATTTGATTACACAATGAAAGTAAATGTATATGGAATGTTTTATTTAACTAAAGAAGTATTACCTTATTTATCTAGAGGAGATTCTATAATTAATTTATCATCTGTAACAACATTTTATGGTGAAAGCCAATTAATAGATTATGTAACTACTAAAGGAGCTATTGTTGGATTTACAAGAGCACTTGCAAGAAATTTAGCTTTAAAAAATATTAGAGTTAATGCAATCGCACCTGGATATTTTTGGACTCCTTTACAACCTGCTTGTTGGCAAAAAGAAAAAATTCCATCACTTGGAGCTGACTCAGCAATGGCAAGATGTGCTATGCCTTATGAATTAGCTGCAACATTTGTATTTTTAGCATCAGATGATTCTAGTTATGTTACAGGACAAGTAATACATAATAATGGTGGACAAGTAATGGGTTAATTTTTAAGAATATTAGTTTTTCTAATATTTTTATTTGATTAATTGTAATTTTTATTTTATAATTTTTTAAAAGGTGATTAAATTGATAGATAAAATTATGATAAATGCTCAAAGTAGTATTAAAATTAATGATAAGTATATAATATATTTTGATCCATTTATGATTAAGGATAAAATAAATGATGCAGATATAATATTTATAACACATGACCATTATGATCATTTTGATAATGAATCTATAAATAATATAATTAATGATAATACTAAAATTGTAATACCTAAAAGTATAAAAGAAGTTGTTTTAAATAGTGGAATAAATGAAAATAGATTAATGTTAGTTGAACCAAATAATGAATATAATATTCTATGTTATGATTTTAAAACTATACCAAGTTATAATATAAATAAAAGTTTTCACTCTAGAGATAAAAATTATGTAGGTTATCTTATAAATATAAATGATAATATTATTTATGTATCTGGAGATATGGATGCTAGTAAAGAAGCAAGAGAAGTTAAATGTGATATTGCTTTAATACCAATTGGTGGAACTTATACAATGGATTATAAAGAAGCATCTGTTTTAATAAATGAAATTAAACCTAAAATAGTAATACCAACTCATTATAAAACTATTGTTGGTAGTGATATGGATGCTAAAAATTTTAAAGAATTAATAAACAAAGATATTGAATGTGTAATTAAATTATAAGGATTATTATGAAAGTTAATCATACTTTAAAACCAATATATGATAAAAATTCTAAAATATTAATATTAGGAAGTATTCCTTCAATAGCATCTAGGGATGCTAACTTTTATTATGCTCATCCACAAAATAGATTTTGGAAAACATTAGAAAAAATATTTAATGAAAATATAGATAATGATATTGATAGTAAAATAGAATTTTTATATAAACATAATATTGCTCTTTTTGATGTTATTAAAAGTTGTGATATTAATTCATCAAGTGATTCATCTATTAAAAATGTTATTCCTAATGATTTAACTAAAATATTAAAAAATTCTAAAATTGATACAATATTTACTACTGGTAAAAAAGCATATACTTTATATAATAAATACATTTATCCTAAAACAAATATTGAAGCAATATATTTACCTAGTACTAGTCCTGCTAATAGCAAAAAAGGAATAGAAAATATACTTATAGAAGAATATAGTAAAATAAAAGATTATTTAAATTAATAAAATAGATGCAATATAATATACTTTATTGGTGATTATATGCAATACTCTGTTAATAAACCATATCCTAAAATAGAAGTTGAAAAAGAAAATATATATTATGCTAAATTATTACTTCAAGATTATGCAGGTATTAATGGTGAACTTTCTGCGATTTGTGAATATAGTTATCAACATTTTAATAAATTTAATGAAAATGATAATATTGCTAAAAGTTTATCACAAATAGCAATTGTAGAAATGAAACATTTAGAAATACTTGGTAAATTAATTAAATTATTAGGATTAAATCCTGAATTTAAATCATTTGAATGTAATAATTATAAATATTGGAATAGTGAAAATTTAAATTATAATACTAATACAACTTTAATGTTATTAGATGATATTAGAAAAGAAAAAATTGCTATTACTAATTATGAATATCATATAAATATAATAAATGATAAATATATTAAAGAAATATTAAAAAGAATTATTGAAGATGAATTAGTACATATTGAATGCTTTAAAATGTTATTAACTTGTGAAAATATTATTCCATAAATTTCCATAAAAATTATACAAACAAATGTTTACAATTTAATTTTATTGAGGTATAATTATCTTGGTGAATTAAAAATGGATTTGAAAGAGAAATTAATAATACTAGCAGATAGTGCAAAATATGATGCTTCATGTTCTTCTAGTGGAAGTACTAGAAAAAATAATGGTGGCATAGGTAATGCATCATTACCTGGAATATGTCATTCTTTTTCTAGTGATGGAAGATGTATTTCTCTTCTTAAAATTTTATTAACTAATTGTTGCATATTTGATTGTAAATATTGTATTAATAGAAAAAGTAATAATGTTAAAAGAGCAATATTTACTAAAGAAGAAATATGTAACATTACTATGAATTTTTATAGAAGAAATTATATTGAAGGATTATTTTTAAGTTCTGGTATTATTAAAAGTCCTGATTATACAATGAATTTAATGATAGAAACAATAGAAATGTTAAGAAATAAATATCATTTTGGAGGGTATATTCATTGTAAAGCCATACCAGGTGCAAGTGAATATTTATTAAAAAAATTAGGTAGTTTAGTAGATAGATTAAGTGCTAATATTGAACTTCCTACAAATGAAGGATTAAAACTTTTAGCACAAAATAAAGATTCAAATAAAATTGAAAAAATTATGTCTTATGTAAAACAAAATAGAAATAGTAAATTTGTACCTGCTGGACAAAGTACTCAAATGATAATAGGTGCAACTCATGAAACAGATTTAGATATTATGAATAAAAGTAGTTATGTATATAACAATTATAAATTAAAAAGAGTATTTTATTCTGCATATATTCCTGTTAATAAAGATAAAATGCTACCTACTTTAGAAGTACCTCCATTAAAAAGAGAAAATAGATTATATCAAGCAGATTGGTTATTAAGATATTATAATTTTAAAGTTGATGATATTTTAAGTAAAGAAAATCCTAATTTTAATTTACTTTTAGATCCTAAAGCAGATTGGGCACTTAGACATATTAATGAATTTCCAAAAGAAATTAATACTTGTTCTTATTATGATTTATTAAGAGTGCCAGGTATTGGAGTTACATCTGCTAAAAGAATTATAAAAGCAAGAAGATTATTTAAAATTAAATTTGATGATTTAAAAAGAATGGGAATAGTTTTAAAAAGAGCTAAATATTTTATAACTTGTAGTGGAAAATATTTTATAGATAATAAAAATGTTTCACGTAGTTTTATTGAAAGAAATTTGCTTATAGAAGATACAAATAATAAAACTAATGTAGAACAATTATCGTTATTCAATGAATAAATCTATATATTTATATGATGGTAGTTTTATAAATTTATTAAATTTGATTTATAAACTATATAAAAATAAAATTATTCCTTTAGATATAAAAGATACAAATTATCAAGTTAATTTATTTGATAATGTTATAAATTTAAATATAGAAAATAATGATAAAATAATTAATAAAATAATAGATAATTTAGGTGTTGCTATATTTAATACAATGTATAAAATTTATCTTTCAAATGATAATAATAAAGAATTACTAATATATTATTTTTTTGGATATTCTCTTAAATATAAAAATAAAATATTTTATTTAAGAAATAATGAATTAATTACTAAATGTTTAAAAATAAGTAAATATGTTGGAAATGAAAATCATAAATACAAAGGTTTTTTAAGATTTAAAGAATTAGATAATAATATTTTATATGGAGAAATATCGCCTATAAATAATGTTCTTCCTTTACTTGTTAATCATTTTAAAGAAAGACTTTCTAATGAATTATGGATAATTAAAGATACTAAAAGAAATACTCTTGCCATTTATGATAGAAATGAAGTTTATATAGTAAATGCTAATGATGTAAAAATTAAAATTAATAATTATTCTAATAATGAAAAACAAATACAAGATTTATGGAAAACATTTTATAAAACTGTTGCAATTAAAGAAAGAAAAAATGAATTATGTAGAATGAATTTTATGCCAAAAAGATATTGGAAATATATTATAGAAATGGGAGATGAATATGAAAAAAGTAATTAGTGGAGATACTCTTAGAAATAAAATGAATGAAGCAATTGATCTACTTTGTGATACAGTTAAAACTACACTTGGTCCTAAAGGAAGCAATATTATTATTGACCATTCTGCCTTTAGTCCATTTATAACAAATGATGGTGTCACAATAGCAAATAATATTGAAAGTGAAGATGAAGTTATTAATACTATTTTAAGTTTAGCAAAAGAATCATCAATAAACACTAATGATTTAGTTGGAGATGGTACAACTACTACTCTAGTTTTATTACAAAGTATTTATAAAAATGGAATTAAAAAGTTAAATAATATAAGTCCAATTATATTAAAAGATGAATTGTTTTCTTCACTTAAAAGTATAACAAATATGTTAAATGATATAAAATTTAAAGCAAATAAAAAAGAATTATTGAGTATAGCAACAACTTCATCTGGTTCTTATGAAATAGGAAAAATTATAAGTGATGCATATTCAAAAGTGAATAATAAAAATTCTATAAAGATTACAGAAAGTAATAATGAAGAAACACATATCATTAATAAAAAAGGTTATATTATAGATTCAATACTTGCTTCTCCATATTTTCTAAAAGATAAATCAAATATTGAAATTTCTAATGCAATAGTTTTAATTGTTAATAATTATTTAAATGATATTGAAGAAGTTTCAACTATTATAAATGAAATGATTAAAACTAAAGAATCACTAATTATAATAGCAGAAGATTATAGTGATTTATTTGTAAGTGAAATATTAAATTTAAATATGGAAAATTTAATAAATATAATTTTGTTAAAATCTCCAGGATACGATTTTGAAAAAATAACTATTTTAGATGATTTAGCATTAATAACTAATAGTAAAATTACTGAAAGAGAAAATATAAGTTTAAATAAATTAGGAAAAATAAATAATGTAACAATTAGTAATAATGAAGTAATATTTAATTTTAAAGAAAATGAAAAAATCAATAAAAAAATTATTGAAATTAATACACTAGAGAGTAATGACTTTAATGATAAAAGAATTTCTATGCTTACATCAAATAGTATAGAAATACAAGTTGGAGGTCTTACTACTACTGAAAAAAGAGAAAAGAAAATGAGATTTGATGATGCAAAGTGCGCTATATTCTCTTCTTCAAATGGAATACTTAAAGGTAGTGGTTTAAGTTTATATGAATTAAGCGAAAAATTAGAAGTTAAAAATGAAGCAGATGAAATATTAAAAATTGCTTTAAAGTCTCCATTTGAACAAATAATGATTAATGCAGGATTAGATAAAAATGAAATTATTAATGAAATTCAAAAATCAAATTATCAAAAAATATATAATGTATTAAATAATAAATATGAAAATATTAGTAATACTGATGTAATTGATCCTTATGATGTAGTTTTAAATTCTTTAAAAAATGCTATTTCAATAGCGTCTATGTTATTAACTACTACTAGTTTAGTTATAAATGAATATCAAAATAATTTAAATGAGTTAAAAGAATATAGTGATATTTAATAAAAATATATTTTTAATCCATAATATTAATGGTGAAATATATGAAATACAAAAGTATATGGTTAGATAATGATTTAAATGATAATATAACTTTACTTGATAAAGATATAGATTTAGATGTTTTAATTATTGGTGGTGGTCTTACTGGAATTAATACTCTTTATAATTTAAAAGATTCTGATTTGAATATAGCACTAATAGATGCATCATTAGTAGGTCATGGAGTTAGTGGTCACACTACTGGAAAAATAACATATTTACAAGAATTAATATATCAAGATTTAGAAAAACTTTATTCTAAAAATGTTGCTAAAAAATATTATCAAAGTCAAATTGATGCGATTAATAATATAGTTGAAGTTATTAAAAAAGAAAAAATAAAATGTAATTTAGATAAAGTATCTTCTTTTGTATTTACTACTAATAAAGATGAAATTAAAAATATTCAAAAAGAAAGAGATATATTAAAAAGTTTTGGTGTAAAAGTTTATGAACAATTTGGAAATATTGATGGACTCAATAGTACTTATGCTCTTAAAGTAGATGATACTTATGTATTTCATCCTATTAAATATTTATATGCTCTTAAAAATATTTGTTTAAAATCAAATAAAAAAATTTATGAAAATACTAAAATATTAAATATTGAAAAAGAAAATGACAAATATATTTGTACTACAGATAAATATAAAATAACTGCTAATAAAATAGTACTAGCATGTCATTATCCATTTTTTACTTTTCCATTTATTGCGCCATTAAAATTTAGTATTGAAAAATCATATATTACTGCTTCAAAAGCTAAATATCAAAAGTATTCTTTAATAACATCTAAAAATCCAACAAAATCAATAAGATTTTATAAAGATAAAGATGAATATAAAATATTTTTAACTAATTCAAGTAAAATATGTAATAATTTAAATGAAGAAAATAATTTTAATAATTTAATTAATAAAACACATTGTTTAAATTTATCACCTGAATATATATGGAAAAATGATGATATTTTATCTGTTGATAAACTACCTTATATTGGAAGAATTCAAAATGAAAATAACAACTTATTAATAGGAACAGCTTATAATACTTGGGGTATGACTAATTCTTTTTTAGCAGGTAAAATTATAAGTGATATTATTTTAAATAAACATAATAAATATGAAAATCTATTTGATCCATTAAGACAAAAATCTTTACTTACTATACCTAAATATAGTGAAAATATTTATAGTAATATGAAAGGTTATGTAGAAAATAAATTATCAAGAAATAAAAAATGGTATTCTAATAATGTAGAAATTAAAAATATAAATGGTGAATATATTGGCATATATAAAGAAAATAATAAAATATATAAAGTTAATACAAAATGTCCTCATCTAGGATGTAGTTTAATATTTAATGAAAAAGAAAAAACATGGGATTGTCCATGTCATGCATCAAGATTTGATATAACTGGTAAATGTATAAAAGGTCCTAGTAAATATGATATTAGCTATAAAGAATAAAAGAAAGTAATTTTTTAGTTACTTTCTATTTTGTTGGTGTTAAGACAAGACGGGCGCCGTCGTCGACGAAAGCACCACCAGTGTACCTACCGAAGATGAACTGACCGGCCCTAGTCGTGTAGCCGTGGTAGCCTCCACGAACGAACCATGGGTAAGCCGAGATAACAAAGTACGCGTAGTCAGCAAACCATGTACTTTGAGTATAAGTTCCATCGTTCCAAAATGGCCCTAACTCTCCTGTGGCATCTCCAAGTATTCTATAGTTAAAAGATGTATTTGTTGTAATTGAACTTGAATACTTATCTATATATTTTGAATAAGTATCATTTGTTACTATATCATCCATTCCACTATTTAATGGATTGTTTTCCATATATGATGACAGATATTCCCATGCTCCACCACTCATATCATACACTCCACTTATGTTTCCTGTTGTACTTGCTAAATATCCTGTGGTTGAATTATTCCATTGCTTATTTGCTGTGGTACTTGAAGCAGCATCTTTTGTATCTGCTGCATATCCTGTTAAAAAATTACTATTATTGTTTATTCTGACTTCATCTTCTATTCCATATTTTGAATGTGATAAGTATGCCACTGCTCCCCACTCTGTATTCTTCATCATGTGACTATTTAAATTTCTATTGAAGTTATATGCACTCATAAAAAAGTTATATACATTTGAATTTCTCCATGAATATACATTTGGTTTTACTATTATATTTTGTGGTAATGTTTTATTCATATTATTAGAGTCATCTATAAATGCTTTTGTCCATGTAGATGTAGATGTTATTGGTGTTGTTACATCACTATTTTGATTATATCCTGTTTCAAATTTTCCTACCCAAAATCCATTTGATGGGATACTTAAGAATGCTGGGTGTGTCATGTACTCTCCTACTTTACATTGTCCACTTCCTCCACTAGTCATTGGAGTTACACATTCTACTCCATCATTTTCTTTTGTATTTTCTGTTCCAAATTCTACATATATCTCTTGTACTTGACTTGTTGGTTGACTACTTTCTAGTCCATCATAATCTCCCATATTAAATAGTTTATATTTATATTTTGGTATCCATACAAAATATCCTCGTATGTCACTTTCTAATATTGTATCCCCTACTTTATATTTTTTACTTGGTTTATCTACTAATATTACTGCATTTGCCCATTGTTTATCATTATAACTATACCATTTATTAGTACTGTCATATATATCTGCATATGTTACTTCTCCATTATCTTTTATTTTTACTGGTATCATTCCACTTCCTAGTACTGGGTCTGTTCCATGTAATATTTCTTCTGTATATTTTGGTTTATTTTTTTCTTCTCCATGTACTAATGCACTTCCACTACATCCTTCTACTATTAATTTATTTTCTCTATCTTCTATTTCATAAGTCTTTCCTATTTCATCTTTACTTATTCCATTACTATCATCTACTAGTATTTGATAATTATTATCTGCTATTTGGATACTTGTGATTTTTCCTTTATTTGATAGTCTTACTACATATACTAAGTTTTCTCTTGCTTCTATTTCTAATGGATTTGTTTCACTATCAAAACATGTTCTATTTCCATTATTCATTGAATTCATTACATATTGTTGTTCTGATGCTCTTATTATACTTTGTACATCACTTTTAAATGTATTTTTTCTTGCATTCCTATATAAATTTATTACATTTGGTATTGCTATTATTACTAGTATTGCTAAGATTGCTATTACTGCTAATAATTCTACTAATGTAAATCCTTTTTTATTTTTCATATATAATACAACTCCTATCATCTACGCTACTAAGAAAATTATATATATATATATGAAAAGTCAAGTTAATTCACCATTTCAAAATAAATTTTGACAATTAAAAAGTTCAAATTAATGAACTAAATTTAATATTTATTTAACTTCATTTATAAATATTGGTTGTCTTAAATGATTAGATTTTGTTCTTTCTAAATATTTAATTTTACATTTAAATTTAGGTGTTATATAATTACCTTCTTCATTATAATCTATAAATGGACTTTTCTTTTTAACATTTAATTTTTTAATTTTATTATAAAGTTCTCTTTTTTTAGCCATTGATACTTTACCTACAAAATAATATTTATTATTTTTAATTTCACCTAATAATAAAGAAATAACATTACTACCTTTTTTCTCGTTATAACCACATATATAAAAATTTTCACTTTTTAAATTTTTAATTTTAATCCAATTATAATTTCTATCATTAATAATATATTTACTATCTTTCTTTTTAGCAATTATACCTTCTAAATCAAGCTTAACTACTTTTTTAAACAAATCAATACCTTTTTCATCTATATATTTATTTTTAATAAATACATCATTATCTTTATATTTACTTAGTATTTCTTTTCTTTGCATTAAATCTAAATTAGTTAAATCTTTATCTTCATAAAGTATATCAAAACATACAAATTCTACTTTCATTTTTTCACTATATGTTTTAATAGTATTTTTATTTTTTAATCTAAATCTTTCTTGTAATTTTTGAAAAGATGGTTTATCATTATCAAATACTACAATTTCACCATCAAATATTACATTTTTATTAACTAAATTTTTAATAGATTGAAGTTCTGGATATAAATAAGTAATATCATGATAATTTCTACTTTTAATAATTACTTCTTTAGGACTTGCAAATACTATTGCTCTTTGTCCATCAAATTTAAGTTCAAATATATAATCTTTCGAATTAAATGGTTTATTTATTTCTTGGAGTAGCATAGGACTCCAATTTTTATTTTTCCAGATATTCATTTTTTCTGTTTTAAACTCTTTTCTAATGCTTCAAATAAATCACTAACATGTTCTTTCTTACCTTTTCTTGCTTTTTTAATAGTTTTACCATTTAATTTATCATTAATCGCATCTTTAATATTATTTTGATATTCATCTTGATACTTTTCAGGTTCAAATTTACCACTTCTTTGTTCTATTAATTTAATAGCCATATCTAATTCTTTTTCATCTACTTTTGAATCTATTTTTTCATTAGGTAAAAATACTTCTTCTTTAAAAAATAATGTAGTCATAATAATACCATGAGGTGTAAATCTTAAAATACAATAATAAAATTTACTACCAATTACAGTTTTAGCAAGTGCTACTTTTTTCATTCTTTTTAATGCTTCACAAAAAAGATTATATGCTTTACTTGACTTTTCAGTTTCAAGAATATAACTTTTTTCATAATAAACAGGATCTATTTCAGATGAATTTATAAAAGATACTATTTCAATTTCTTTTTCATTTTCAGGTTTTAATTTTGATAATTCTTCTTTATCAAATACAATATATTTATCTTTTTCATATTCATATCCTTTAATAATATCTTTTTCCTTTAAATTGCTTTTACAATGATTACAATATTTAATATATTTAACTCTAGTCATACATTTTTTATGTAATTGATTAAAAGCAGTATCATTATTTCTAATTAAAGGATTCATTACTATTGGAATATTAACAAGTCCAAATGAAATATTACTATGTACATTAGGCATAACTCTTCACCATTTTTATTATGTACAATTAATATTATAAAATTACAAAAAAAATAATTTAATAAACTAAATTACTTTTTCTTATTATTCTTTTTTAATAAATCTCTAATTTCTTCAAGAAGTAATACTTCTTCACTTTTTTTAATTTCTTCTTTTTTAACTTCTTCTTTGTGTTCTTTAACTAAAAATTTATTAATTAATTTAACAAATACAAATACGCAAAATGCTATTATCAAAAAGTCAATTATATTTTGAATAAATGAACCATACATAATAGATGCATTTCCAACTTTAATACTTAAGTTTGAAAAATCATGTCCACCTATAATAACCCCTACTACTGGCATTATTATATCATCAACTAATGAAGATACTATTTTTCCAAAAGCACCACCTATAATAACTCCAACAGCTAAGTCTAAAACATTTCCTCTTTTAATAAATGTTTTAAATTCATCAATAAATCCTTTAGATTTTTTTAATTCTTCTTTAACATTTGGTTTTTTCATACCTACACCTCTTTCAACAAAAATTATAACATATTTTAGAATTATATTTTAGAATATAAGTATAATAGTACCAATAATTATTGAAAATAATCCAATTAAACTTCTTTTATTAATTTTTTCTTTTAATAAAAAGTATGAAAATATAACAGTAAACAATATATTTAATTTTTCAATTGGAAATACTAAACTTGCTTCACTTTTTTGAAGTGCTGCATAGTAAAATAACCAAGAAAGTCCAGTAGTTAATCCTGATAAACATATAAATTTTATATCATTAAATTTTAATTTTTTATAATCTTTATATTTTTTAGTAAATATTACATATAACCATATTAAAATAAATACTATAAATGTTCTTATAAGTGTTGATAATATTGTATTTATATCTTTTAATCCTATTTTACCAAATATTGTCGTAGTACTTGTAAATAAGGCAGTTAGTATTGCATATATTATCCATTTATTATCTTTTAATTTACCTTCTTTTTTATTCATTAATAATGTACCACCTATAATTAATACACTTGATATTATTTTAATAATTGTTATTTTTTCATTTAGAAATATAGATGATAAAATTAATGTTATTACAATACTTGTTTTATCAATAGATGCTACTGAATTAATATTTCCAAATTTTAATGCTTTAAAATAAAATATCCAAAGTAATGTTGTTGAAATACCTGATAGAATTAAAAATATAAATGTTTTTAAATTTATATCATTAATTTGTATAAACAAATTTTTAAATAATACTAAAATTAAAAAAAATAATAAAATAACAATAGTTCTTAAGGAAGATGCAAAACTTGAATCAATATCACTTAATGACATTTTAGCAAATACTGCTGTTATACCTGCAAAAAAAGCTGCTAGTAAAGCATAAATAATCCACATATTATTCACCATATTTAGTATTAACAAATTTACTATTCTTTACACTAAAAAATTTTATAAAATTCATTTTATTTAAACATAGTGACTTTCTAAGCTTTTACAAGTATTTTTTGTAAATTTCTTAAAAAAGTTGAAATTTTATTAAATTTTTTAAATTA
>CANRCA010000022.1 GCA_947628985.1 uncultured Bacilli bacterium
AAACTTTATTTAATTAAAAAGAGAGTCAATTCTTTATAAAGCTCTCATTTTAACATGACTTAGTCTGAATAGTTACGGTTTTTCGACATTTTTATATTTGTCTTTTCCTACATTTTTATATTAGCACACTATCATTTTTCTTGACTTTCCATATATATATATATATAATTTTCTTAGTAAGATTAAAAAATATATATGGTGGACTTGATTATAATGACACTTTAAAAATGTATAAAAAAGGGAATATAAAAATGTACAAAAAAGACATTATATTATTTTTTACCCTTTTTGGGAGTACACCATATATATATATATGGAAAGTCAAGAAAAAGTGCTTGTTTTGAAGTGAAATTTGACATATAAAAATTATTAATATAATTAAAAAACACAAATAGATAAATCATCATCTTTTTGTATTTTTTTTACTTTAAATATAAGTTACATTACATTGAATGTGCAACTTGTCCTTTTATTTGATTTGTTGAAACTCTAAGTTGCTGTTCTAACATTGAACTACTCATACCACGCATTTTTTCAGCTGCTGCTATTCTTGCTTGCAATACTTTATTATTTCCTCTAAGTATTCCTCTTCTTGCCTTTTCTGATAAAGAATCTCCATTTAATTTTTTAATACTAGAATTATTTAAATTTGTTCTTTTTGTAGAATCTTGAGTCATAAAAATACTATCATTTATATTTTGAACTAAAGCAGAAGAGACAGCTTGATTTCTAGCATATGTTTGTTGTCTTGCTTTTACACTTTTTATGTATTTAGCATTATTTTTATTAACTATCATAGTTTGTTTTTCAGTTAATTTACCTTGCTTTTGTTGTAATTTTTTTATACGTTCTTCAGTTTTTTTAATTCTTTTTTCAATTAATTTTTTATTACTACTAAATGTTCCAAGATTTTTTTGAATTTTATATCCTTCTAATAAACGATATTGAGTATTTAAATTCTCATCATTAACAATAACCTTTTTATCAATCCTATCTAATATTTTGTTTTCTTTACCACTTAAATTATATGAATTAATGTCATCAACTTTTATTGAACTAACTTTTTGTTTTTCATCTTTTTTTTCATCATTTAATTTATTATTAACATCATTAAAATAATCAGCTTCATCATTTGCGCCTTTTTGTCTTAATGATTTTTGCATATTATCATAATTTTTAAGTAAAGTATCATAATCTTGAATTATTCCTTTATTACTTAATGAAATATCATCTTTCATTTTATACATATTTACTGTCTTATTTAATAATATTCTATTAAGTTCTTCATTTGTTAAAACTTTATTAAATAAATCACTAGTATTTAAGTGATTTATACTTAAATCATCAAGAATTTTAGAAAATTCATTCATTGGTATTTTTGGAATTATTCCTTTATTCATATAATCTTGTATAGAATTTTCTTTAATAATTGGTTTTGATTTTGGCGTTGGTTTTGGCGTTGGTGTAGAACCACTTGGGGTTGGAGCTGATGTTGATTTTGGCATTGGTGTTGGTCCTGATTTTGAATTTTGAGTTTGTTGTTGATTATTTTGTTGAGCTTGTTGTGTTGATTTACCTTTTTGATTTAATCTTTTATTTATTCTTGTAACTCTATCCCTATATATTGAATTTTGTTTTATTTTTTCTCCAAACTCATTAACAATTTTTTTATTATATTCTTTATCTAAATCATTTTCTAAATCAATTTTAGCATCATGTAAATTTTGATCATTTGGATGTTTTTTTATTTCTTCTTCTATTTGTGTTATTTTTTTCTTAAAATCAGAAATTTTTGAATTTATACTTTCTAAATCTTTTTCTTTTGCTTCTAATATTTTACTTACTTCTTCTCTTTTATTTTTTATTTTTTCTTTAACTTCATCATATTTTTGAATAATTTTATCATAAGTATCAAGATTTATATTTTGACTAGGTAAATTTTTATAGAATCTATTAAGATCAATTACGTAATGATTTATACCTTTATTAAAAGTATTTGTTTCACTTGTATAACCATATAATATATTATTTAAATCAAAAATTCCAAATTCATTTAAATTAACTGAAGAAGTTATTAAATTATCAAAATTTTTTTCTATTTGTTCTAATTCATCCATATTATTCCTCTTCTAATTCAGTTACTACTCTATTAATTTCTGAATTTATAAAATCTATTTCATCTTGATTTGTAATTGTATCTAAAGAATAAGCACTAGTTCCTTCATTTAATATTGAAGCAAAAACATTTTCATCATCTTCATTAACTGTATAAATTATAAAAGATTTATTATATGCTTTTGAATCTATTATATCTAATACATCAATAGCTACAGTTTGACCATTTGAAAAAGTTACATTTAACTTATTATCAAATTCATAATTTTCATCTAATTCATTATTCATAAATAATCTTCCTCCTATGATTTTCTATATTAATTTTAATATTTTTTAAACTAAATGTAAAGTCATAAAAAAATATCACAAAACGTGATATTTAATTTAAATTAATTCCTAATTTATCTCCTTCTTCTAACATTGTTACTATGCTAATAGCATATCCTAATTTAACATTATCTATAACAACATTAGTAACAGCTCCGATTAATTTATCATTTTGTATTATTGGTGAACCACTCATTCCTTGAACAATACCACCTGTTTTATTTAATAGTTCACTATCAACAACTTCAAAACTAAATGCTTTTTGAGTATTCTTTTTATTGTTATATTTATCTATAATGTTTATTTTATATTTTTTTATTTCGTTATTTTTAGTAACTGTCAAAATATAAGCCTCATTTTTTTTTATATTATTAAAAGTTTCTATTTCTATAGTATTTTTATTAGGTAAATTAGATGTATAAAACCCATATATTCCACTATTTGTATTTTTACTAATATTACCTATTTTTTCATTATATAAAATACTTGCATTTTTACTTCCTACAGATCCATTTCTACTTTTAGTAATACTTGTAACTTTACTTGATAAAATATTTCCATCTTTTACTTCAATTCTATCATTAGTTTCACTTAATAATATCTCATGACCTAAAGCCCCATATATTTTACTTACTGGATCTATATATGTAAGTGTTCCAAGTCCTGTTATGGAATCTTTAATATATAACCCTGTTTTATATATGTTATCTTCTACTCCAAGTTTTAATGTTGTATTTACTATTTTATTATTTCTTATAAGTTCAACATCTACACTTAGTTTATCTGTAACATTATCATCAATAACATTTTTAAGTTCACTTATTGAGGAAACTTCTTTATTATTAATTTTTGTTATTTTATCACCTATTTTGATATTATCTTTTGCTATATACTCTTTATTAACTTTATAGTAACCTACTACTATTAAACCATCTGAATTTATTTTAATACCTATGCTTTCTCCACCAGGTATAACAAATTTAGAATAAGCTAAAATATTAATAGGTAAAATTAAAATAATAAAGAGTGAATATATAAACTTTTTCATATATAACACCTCTTTATTATTATTTACAATTTAAATACTATTAGTAAGCCAATATATAACAAATTACCAAAAACTGCTATTCAGGAATTTCAAAATCAGTTATTTTACCATTTTCATCCACTAATTTATTAACAGTTTTAGTAGCATTATCTAATTTATCTTCACAAAATTTTATTAATTGCATAGCTTCAATATATTTTTTAATTGAACTATCTAAATCAGCTTCTCCACTTTCTAACTCTGATATTATTTTTTCTAAACTTCTAACTGCATCTTCAAATTTTTGTTCCTTTTTTTCACTCATTTTTCATTACTCCTTTAACATTTGCATTAATTTTTCCATTTTTTACCATTATATTTATTTCATCATTAATATTTAAATTATTTACATCTTTAATTATTTTATTATCTTTATATATTATAGAGTATCCTTTATCTAATATATTTTCTGGATTTAATAAATCTAATTTTAATTTTAAAGTATTAATATTATTTTCATTATTTTGAATCATATTTATTATATTTTTATTTAAATTATCTTTTAATAACATTAAATTTTGTTTTTTATTATCATATAGTATTTTAGGATTATTCAAAATATAATTTGATTTATATTTTTCTAATATATTTTGATAATTATTTAAGTAAGATGTAATATATTTATTAATTTTATCATATAAGAAATCTAATTTTTGTTCTTTCATTTCATATAATCTTGTAGGATTATTAATTATATAACTTGATTTATATTTGTTAATTAATTGTGTATAGTTATATAAAGTATTATCTATAGATGATTTTGCTCTATCAATAGCATTATCAAAATATCTTCTTACTTCTTCAATATCAGGTGTAGCCATTAATGCTGCTCCTGTTGGAGTTGGTGCTCTTAAATCTGCTACAAAGTCACTTATAGTAAAATCTATTTCATGTCCTACACCACTAATTATAGGTATTCTACTATTATAAATTGCTCTTGCAACTATTTCTTCATTAAACGCCCATAAATCTTCAATAGAACCACCACCACGTCCTAAAATAATTGTATCAATATCATCAAAAGTATTAGCAAGTTCTATCATTTTAACAATATTACTAGCGGCATTTTCACCTTGTACTAATGTTGGAAATAAATATATTTCTGTCATTGGAAATCTTCTATTAATAGTAGAAATTATATCTCTAACTGCAGCTCCAGTAGAAGCAGTTATAACTCCTATTTTTCTTGGAACTCTTTTAATTTTTTGTTTATGGCTTGGATCAAAAAGCCCTTCTTCTTTTAATTTCTTTTTTAATTTTTCAAATAAAACATATAAGTTACCAACACCATCCATTTGCATACTATCAACATATATTTGATAACTTCCGCTTGCTTCATATACACTAATTCTTCCATGTACTAAAACAGAATCCCCATCTTTTGGATTAAAATCCATTCCACTTTTAGCATAATTAAACATTACTGCATTTATTTTACTATTTTCATCTTTTAATGAAAAATATAAGTGTCCTCTTCCATGATATTTTATATTACTTACTTCACCTTTTATAAATACACTTCTTAATTCTTCATTATCTTCAATTGTATTTTTAATAATTTTATTTATTTCACTAATAGAAAGATACTCATTATTCATTTACTTCCTCATTATCTCTTATTTTATCAAGTACTGCATTTATTACTTTAACTACTTTATCATCACTATATTTTTTAGCAAGTTCAATTGCTTCATTTATAACAACAATATTTGGAGTATCATAATATAACATTTCATATGTAGCAAGTCTTAATATTGCTTTATCTGTTTTACCTAATCTATTTAAATCCCAATTTTCTAAATATTTTGAAATTGTAGAATCAATTTTATCGATATTATTAAGTACACCATTTACTATATCTTTTACATATTTATTATCTATTTCTAAATTTTCATTAAATACATCTTCTAATTTATATTCAATATTATTTTTTATATAAAAATCTATTTGATATAGAATAACCATTATCTTTTCTCTTGCTTCTGTTCTTGACATCTTCATATTTTCCTCCAAAAATCTATTAAAATTATACCATTAAAAAAGAAAAAAATCATTACTTTTTTTCTTTTTATTGATTATATTAAATATTATTTATATACTTATTTATTTTTTATTTATCATACCAAAAAATTACAAGTATAAAACTTGTAACTTATTAGTAATTTATTTATTCTGAAGTTGTACACATTTCAATATTAGTATCATTACTTTTAATAATTTTATAAATATTTTCTTCTTCAGTTGCATTACTATTACGTAATTGATCTATTTTTATATCAGTTCCAGTTGCATCAATTCTATAAGTTCCATCAGCAACTTGTAATTTAGTTATATTTCCATCAATAATACTTATAAAATAAACTAATGATGATTTAACATCTATTTCTAATTCATGTCCTACATCACTTGAATAGCATTCTACAACTTTATCACTTAATGAATCTTGTATATATTGTTGTTGTGCTGTTCTAAATATATTTTGTACATTATTTAAAAATACATTTTCTTTTGATTCTATATATGGATCTAATACACTTCCTGTATCATCTGTATTAGTATTGTTTTCTATATTATTTGTATCATTTAAATTATTATTATCACTATTATTAATATTATTATTACTTACATTATTATCATTATTTTTATTTAATAAAGTTGTAATGCAAACTCCTATTCCTATCCCTATTAATAATGCTATTAACACTATTATAATATTTTTTGAATTACTTTTTTTAGGTTGATTATCTTGTTGATTAGTTGATTGATTATTCATTTGAGTCATTGACTCATTATTTAGATTATTTGGTTGAATCATTGACTCACTATTTAGATTATTTGGTTGTACTATTTGATTATTATTTAAATTATTTGATTCATTCATTTTACTTATCTTCCTTTATTACATTAAACTTCTGCTATGTATTCTAACAATTTAATAAACATTTTTACAAATATATTAGATAATCCTTTACTACCTAGTTTTCTAATAGCAATTCTTTTTTCTTTAATTGACATATCACTAAATAATATTTCATCTAGTTTTAATTTTAATTCAGTAGTAATTCCTAAATCACTAATGATACTTTCTAAGTCTTCATTAATAACTCTAGATGCATCTATTTCAATATCTTTACCTTTACAATATACAAATATTTTATCAGTTGTTGGTACATCATTAAATTCTATTACGAAATCATTTTCTTCTATATAACTTTTAAACGGAACATTTACTTCATTTGCAAATACTTGTACTCCATCTGTAAATTTAGTATTTCTAAACTTAATTACATAATTTCTTTTTTCTGGAATTACACTTACTCTTCCTTCTTTTGATTCAATTGATACAGAAAAATCATTTTCTTTATAATAATAATTTATTTCTGTTATATGACTAAATCCTTCTTTATATTTATTTGTAACTCCATCATCTTCATATAATTTATAAGTGTTACTTCTTCCTGGGAAAATATTTATTTCTAATGTTTTAGGAGATGATGTATCATTTAAATTATTTTTATCAAGTACTGCCATTGGGATAATAGCACCCATTCTTGCAAATACTGGATAATCTTCATCTTTATAAAATGTTACATATCTTCTTCCACCAGTAAACTTTTTACCTGTTTTAAATTCATACCATACTCCACTTGGTAAAAATATTCTATGAACTGCTCTACTCATTACTTGATCTTTTGGTGTTACAATTGGAGATACAAATAATTCACTACCAAAATAATATTCATTTTTATAAAGTGGTTCATCATAAGTTTCTGGGTATTTATAATAAAGTGGTTGTATTATTGGTGAACCCATACTTGAATATTTATGTGCTTCCGAATATAAATATGGAATTAATCTATGTCTTAAATTTAAATAATCTTTTACTACACTTAATGTTTTAACATCCCATCTCCAAGGCTCTCTTTTATAATATTTACCTGCATCACTTGATAATCTTAATATTGGACTATATACTCCAAGTTGTACATATCTCATATAAAGTTCAGCATCTTCACTACCACCTTTATATCCACCTATATCATGACTCCACCAAGATACTCCTATATTAGAAGCATTTGCATTAAAGAATGGTAAAAATCTTAAAGTTTTCCAACTAATATTAGTTTTACCAGAATATAAAATTGAATATTTATGAGGTGCTATTCCAAAATTACGACTAAATACTAAATTTCTTCTTGCACTAGTCATACCTAAATTTTTACTTAAATAATAATTCATTGTAAAATCTCTTAAAGTATTATCTTTATTATTATCATCTACCCATAAAAGATCTACTCCACTACTTATTAATGGATTTATAATTCCTCTTAAAAATCCATCCATTAAATTTGAATTATATACATTAATTGGAATATTTTTATCTTTATCTACTTGATATATTTTAGTAAACTCATTATGATTTACCTCTTCAACACTTAAAACTCCTTCTGTTTTAATATTTAAACCTAAATTAATATGATTTTGACTTAAATAATTATGAAGTGCTGTTGGATTTGGAAATATGTTTTTATCAAATGAAAAACTAATATCACTATATTTATTTTTTGCTCTTGCATATTCTCCAAGTAATAATACTGAAAAAGGAATATCATATTTTTTAAATGAATTTACTAGTTTTAATATATCTTCTTCACTATATTGTTCATTTTTATTCCACCATACTCCAAGAGCATATCTTGGTATCATTGGAGGAAGTGAAGTTAAATTAAAGTAATCTCTAAGTCCACTTCCAAAATCATTATTATATATAAATAAATATGTATCAATATTTGTATAATTAGGAGCTATTATATTACCATTTTGATCTAATATTGGAGTTCTTGAATCATCAAATGATGCAAAACCATCTAAAGAAAATAAACCTTTATCTAATGGAACACTACCATTTGAATCATCTAAACTATAAGCAGTACCTTTAAAATTTCTTACTTCTGGATGATTAAAATACCAAACTTTATCTGTATTTGGAATAGTTACTTTAAAATATTGATCTGGTACAAGTTTACTACCTATAAATGATTGTTCTTTTGTATATTCAAGTAAAAAGTTTTCATTTTGAATAATTAATATATTATTATCTTCATTTACTGTTACTTTAGGTTTTCCAAAAGATCTATTACTTGCAAAAAAAGTTGGATAATCATTAAATGATCCAGTTTCACTATATTCTAATCTAATTAAAGAGTTAGATAAAATACTAATTCTATATTTATTTCCTTTATATACATATACTGAGGGAGTTTTACTTTTAGTTAAATCTACTCTAAAATGTGCTCCTAAATCATACATAATATCTTCTCCTTTTTATTTTATTGATTTAATTTTACCATCCAGTTTTTATAAACATCACAGTTTGCACTAGTTGGTGGTGGACTTGCTTTTTCCATTTTAACAATCATTGGAATTTTAAATATTCTTCCAAATGCTACACAAGTACCTGCTTGTAATGTTTTTTGTTTTTCTATAATATCTTCACTCATATTTGGTACACTTTTTGCTATATAATCGAGGTCAGCTGGGTGATTTATTTTAAATATTAAGAAATTTGCACATTGACTAATTACATTTTCATTTAAATCTGTTGGTCTTTGTGTAATAATATCTAAAATTAATCCATATTTACGTCCTTCTTTAGCAATTCTTTCAAATATGTTATATCCAAATAATTCTTTATCATCACCTTCTAATACATATCTATGTGCTTCTTCTAATATCATATGTATTGGATAAGTTGCTCTATTTTGTAAAGCTCTTGTGAATTTCATAAACATACGACCAAATATTTTAACTATTGTTCTTGCAAATCTATCATCTACATCTTCTAAATTAAAATTAACTATTTGACATTTTCTATTTCCACTAATTTGTATTTTTTTAATATATTCATCTAATGTTATATATCCATCTGCTGAAAAGAATGATCCATTAGTTCTATTTACTAAATCATGTAATTTTACTTTTAAACTCATTGCTGAATCATACATAGCTTCATTTAATAAATATCTTTCACTATATAAAGTAAAGTTTAATGCAACTTCTAAATCATGAAGTGAATAATATACACCTTCTGCATCATAATTCCATTTTCTTTGTTCATCTACAAATTGTTTTATATAATCACTTATAATTTTTTGTTCTGCAAATCTTCCTTCACTATCAATATCAAAACAATTTCTAAATTTTCTAGTAAATCCAATACCTGGAACTTCTGTATCTAATGATAATTCTGGTGTATTTGTTTCACTTAATATTTCAAATATTTGATCTCTTATTCTAGCAGATGTTTGATTTGTATACATAATTGATATAATTGCTTTTGCTAAAACATGATTTTTAAATTCACTAGATTCTTTATCTTTTCTTGCAAACATTTTTACATAACTAAGTGCTGTATCAACCATTGCAATTTGTGAAAAGTTAGTAGCATCTAATAAATTTAATATATCTTCTAGTTCTAATAAACATACTGGTATATTTAATTTTTCATAATCTTTTTTAGGACTAGTTGTTATTACTTTAAAAGCATAATATTGATTATTTTTATTAATATCTTGAAATGCATTTATATATTCACCATATGAATCAAATATAAATAAATTTGCTTTATATGGAATTATATTTGAATTAGGAAATATATTTTGAATTATTCTACATATTCCATATGTTTTACCACTACCAGTATTACCAAATATAGCTGTATGATTTGAAAATAATTCATCAATACTTACATTTAATGGAAAATCATTATATAAAGGAGATACACCTAATCTTATACTTCTATCTTCAATACCAGTTAATATTTTTAATTCTTCATCATTTATAATTCTAACATGTGCATCTAAACTTGGTTTTTTAATAAGTCCACCAACAAAATCATTTTGAGTAAGTTCTCCTAAAAATGTTACATTAATTGTATTTTCATCTATTGAATCTATCTCACCTAATATTTTTTTATTTTCATCTTCAAATACAACATGTAAATTTATTAAATCATTAATTTCAGTACCATCTTTGTTAATCTCTAATGTAGCAGTATTTTTATTAATTGTAAGTATTTTTCCTAGCATACAAAAATCAACCTCTCTATTCTATAAAATATTTTATCAAAATAATCAAAAAAAATAAAGATTATTTATTAAAATATAATGAAAATTAAAATATAAAGTATTACATAAAAAAATTACAAAACTCAATTTATTCTAAGTTTGTAATTTTTTAATTAATTATTTTTATATTTTCTTATTTGTTTATCATTTCGTGCTTTAATCAATGCTTTTGCTTCAATTTGTCTAATTCTTTCTCTTGTTACATGATATAACTGTCCTACTTCTTCTAAAGTAAGTTCTTTTCCATAACGAAGTTTTAATACTTCTTTATACTTATCTGTTAATGAACTATTATCAAAATCTTGAATAAAATCTTTTAAAAATATATTCATATCAAAATCCGTTTCTTCATCAGCTATCATTTCAACTAATAAGCTTGATTCTTCATCTTTTAATATACTTTCATCTATTGATGCTACATTAGTACTTTCCATTTTAATTAATTCTTTTATATAAGATGGTTCAAAACCTGTTTCTTTTGATAATTTAGAAATTCCTTCATTATCATTAATATTTAATACCATATTTAAATGATTAGCTGTATTTTTTAATCTAATAACATTTCTTGTAGTATTAATCCCTATTTTTAATTTAAAATATTCTCTATCAATATATCTAATAATTGTATTTTTAATGGATTGATATGCATATGTTGAAAAAGCAAATCCTTTATCATAATCATAATTTTTAACTGCTTTTATTAAGCCTAAATTTCCTTCTGATATTAAATCCATTAAAGTTAATCCTTGTCTATTTCTTATATATTTTTTTGCTACATCAACAACTAAACGTAAATTAGCTTCAACATATCTATTAATTGCTTTTTCATCACCTTGTTTTATTAAAGGTGGTAAAGTTTCTTTTTCTTTTTCGCTTAACATAGGAATTTCACCTATTTGTCTAAGATACTCTCTAACTTGATCATTAACATTATGGTTATCTGTTTCTTCAAATTCATCTGAATCTATAACACATAATTTTAAATAATTGTAAAAATTACTTATATTTTCATCTTCTATATTAGAAAAAATATCATTTAATTCATCATTTTCATATATATTTTTAATTGTATTTCTTAATAATTTAGATCTATTCATAAGTAAGCTACATACATCAAAAGATAAATTTGTAATATTATTTTCATTTATAAATTTTATTAATTTTTTTAAATTTTGTAAATTAGTAGAATCTTTATCACTCATTTTAAAATTATATACAATAAAATTAATAATTGAATTTATTGTATCTTTTTCTTCAAAAGATAATTTCATAATCATTCCCCCTTTTTACCACTTTCCATTAGATGAATATTTCAAAATATCTTCATTATGTCTTGCTAATCTAAGAGCTTTTATTTCTCTATTCCTAACAGCTTCAGTTGACATATTTAACGTTTTGCCTATTTCTTTTAATGAATAACATTTTCCATAAAAACCTGAACGAAGTTTTAATACTTCTTTATATTTATCTTTTAATGAACTATTATCAAAGTCTTTAGAAAAATCTTTAAGAAATGGATTTAATTCAAAATCAATTTCTTCATCAGGTATCATATCTATTAATTTAGTACCATCATTATCAGTAGAATTAATATAACTATCTAAAGAAACAGTATTTGTTAGTTCAAATTTAATTAGAAATTCTATATAAGAAGGTTCAAAACCTGTTTCTTTTGATAATTCATTAATAGGTTCTTTATTATTTAAATCTAATATTAAGTTAGTTTTATCAGCGGCTTTTTTTAATTTCATTAAATCAGATATTGTATCTTTAGAAATTTTAAATAATGTATATTGATCAGACATATAACTAAAAATGCTTACTCTTATGCATTGATATGCATATGTTGAAAAAGCAAATCCTTTATCATAATCAAAATTCTTAACAGCTTTTATTAAACCTATATTTCCCTCTCCTATTAAATCCATAAAAGGATAACCTTTATCTTTATATCTTTTAGCAACACTTACTACTAAACGTAAATTAGCCTCAACATATCTATTTATTGCTTTTTCATCACCTTGTTTTATTAAAGGTGGTAATGTTTTCTTTTCTTCTTCACTTAACATTGGTATTTTTTTTATTTGCATCAAATAGTCTCTAATAATATCATTTCCTTGAATATTATCAATTAATTCATTATCTAGACATATTTTTAAATTGATATAAAAATTTTTAATTGAATCTTCTTCTGAATCAGAAAGAATTCTATCTAAATCTGTATCATTTGATATCAAAGTAATAGCATTTTTAAAACTTTTTAATTGTAAAAGAGAGTTACAATCATCTATTGATAATGTAATATTATTTTTATTTAAAAACTCAATTAATTTTTTAAAATTTTGTAAATTAGTAGAATTATTATTAACTTCTTTAAAATTTGATTTTATAAAATTAATTACATCATTTAAAGTCATTGTATACATCCCCCTTTTTTTCATTACTAGATTATATCATAATTTTATTTAATTTACAACCTAAAAATAAATTAAAAAAAATTAGTCTTAAAAAAAATTAGAATAAAATTCCCGAAAAAAAGGGAATTTTATTCTATAATCTAATTTTTTCTTGTCTTCGGGATTTTAGTTTTTAATTCAGTCATAAATTTATTCAATATTAAATATGTTAATTCTAAAAGTAAATACAATTTTTATAACTTAAGTTGTATTTACTTTCAGAATATATAAAATCAATATAGAAAATTTTTTGATTCTTTCTTATAAGAAAGAATGCCTACCGGCGAGGTTGTTTATTAAATCTTCCCCGGCTTCTTTGATTACTTTCTTTTCTGGAAAAGAAAGTAAGGCCTGTCTGGCAAGACATATTATTATTTTTGTATACTAAAATATAATCTAATATGGTTTAATAACTTTTTAATTTAAAATTGTATTTACTTTTTTATTTTATTCACTATTTCTTTTGGTTGTATTTACTTTTAGAATTCACCATTAGTAAATATTAATTTGTTGGAGTTAAAACAAGACGGGCGCCATCGTTGGCGTTAGCACCACCAGTGTTCCTATTGAAGTTGAACTGACCAGCATGAGTAGTGTTGCTGTAGTTGCCTCCACGATTGAACCAAGGG
>CANRCA010000023.1 GCA_947628985.1 uncultured Bacilli bacterium
CCAAAAAGGGTTAAAAGTACCATATATATTTTTTAATCTTACTAAGAAAATTATATATATATATATGAAAAGTCAAGTTTAAATTACAAGTTTCACACAAAAAAAGAACTTTTATTACAAGTTCAATTTTATTATTATTTTTATTTTGTTCTTCTCCACATAAATACTATTATATATGGATCTAATACTGATACTGCTGTTCCACTTTCTCCTACTCCCTCTTCTTTATTTAATGTTATTTTATATATCTTCTTTGTTTCACTTTCTTCTATTTCTATTGATGCATAATAATACTTTCCTCCTCTATAAAATTCTCCTATCATATATGATATTGGTTCTGTGCATTCTTTATCACTACATTTCTTTAATGTCTTCATGTACTCTATTACTCCATTATCATATTTATCTAATGCATCACTACTTTCTAATTCTTTATTTATATCATCTACTACATATAAATATTTCATATCCATGTCTTCAAATACTTTCCCACAATTATATAGTATTTTCCCCATTCTCGTCTCTTTACAATTGTCTTCATTTGCTTGAAAGTTTATACCTTGTATTTCACAACTTTCTGTATCTGTATAATTACATTTTTCATTTATTTCTAGATTACTTACTGATAATAATAAATACTTATCTGATGCTTTATCATAATTTTCTTTTTCTTTTAATTTACTACATTTTATATCTTTTCTTATATCATTTAATTTATATCTATTTTCACTTATTCCTACCTTTACTAAATTTTCACATCCTTCATTACTATAATATCTATATCCAAATTCTGGTTCTATATAAAATTCATATATATAAATATTATCTTCTAATTTTGCTAATGCATTTATCTCATCTGTTTTTTCTTTTCCTTCTTCTCTTAATTTTCCATATTCTATATTATTTGTTTTTATATTTATCATATATGATTCTGAAAATGTATATGGATTTGGATATGTTCCTTCTCCTCTTATTAATGTGCTATCTTTTATATATTCTGTTACTCTTACTCCGCTTGTTTTACTTTTTTCTTTCTCTCTTATTGTTGTATCTATATAATATTCATTATTATTTTCTTCATTTCCTGTTTGTGTCCAATACTCTACTCCTGGAGACAAATATGATTTATTTTCTCTTACACTTATAACATATTCTTTTTTATTTATCATTCCTCCATATATAAATCTTGAATTTACATTTAAATTCTCTTCATATTCATATGGCATATTATTTATTATTAAATATTTATCTTTACTATCATATTGACTATTTAATATATATTGATTTGTTTTTATTACTGCATATTCATAATCATATAAATCAGCTTTTACATCTATTGGTTTTATTATATTTACCATTACTAATAAAATTAACATCATTATTTTTCTATTTATCTTTTTCATATATACCTCTATTTTATTTTTACCCCCTTATTATATCGTATATATATATATATCAAGAGGGTTCTTGAAGTTTTAGATTAAAATTATAAACAATTTTTGATATAATATTTTGTGAAAAAAAGGAGTTTGTATGAAAGATATAGTTGGAATAGTTGTTGAATATAATCCATTTCATAATGGACATTTATATCAAATAGAAAAAATAAAAGAAAAATTTAAAGATTCTATTATTATAGTATGTATGTCTTCTTCATTTACTCAAAGAGGAGAATTATCTATACTAAATAAATGGGATAAAACTAAAATTGCGTTAGAAAATAAAGTTGATATAGTAATAGAACTTCCATATGCATATTCAACTCAAAGTAGTGATATATTTGCTAAATATTCAATTGAATTATTAAATCATTTAAAAATAAATTATTTATGTTTTGGTAGTGAATCTAATAATTTAGATTATTTAATTAAATGTGCTAAAATACAAATTAATAATAAAGAATTTGATAATAAAATTAAATATTATTTAGATTTAGGTATAAATTACCCTACTGCTCTTAATAATGCTTTAAAAGATTTAACTAATTATGAAATAAAAGAACCAAATGATTTACTTGCATTAAGTTATTTAAAAGAAATATATAAAAATAATTATAATATAACTCCATTTAGTATTAAAAGAACTAATAGTTATCATGATGTTTTAAATGATGAAGATATTGTTTCATCTTCAAATATTAGATTTAAACTTTTAAATAATGAAAACATTATTAATAAAGTTCCAAATAATGTATATGAATTATTAAAAAATAAAAATATTTCTACAAATTATTTCAATTATTTAAAATATAAAATTATAAGTGAAAATAATTTAAATAAATACTTAGATGTTGATGAAGGATTAAGTACAAGAATTAAAAAAGAAATAAAAAACTCTAATAATTTAGATGAACTTATATTAAATATTAAAACAAAAAGATATACTTATAATAAAATATCAAGAATGTTAAATCATATATTATGTTCATTTACAAAAGAAGAAAATAATAATATTAAAAAGTTAGAATATATAAGAATTTTAGGATTTTCAAATAATGGTCAAAAATATTTAAATGAAATAAAATCTAATTTAAGTTTACCTTTATTAAATAAATATGATACTAATAAATATAAAACTTTAGAAATAGAAAAAAGAGTTAGTGAAATATACTCTTTATTATATGAAGACATTATAGATGATGAAATAAAAAACAAACCAGTACATTTAAACTGATTTGCTTTTTTAATTTCTTTTATTTTTACTTATTAATTGTTCTTCTACTGTTAAATATTTAATTCTTTCAATTATTCTTCTACTTTTAATTTCATCTATTCCTTTTGATGTTTCTGATAATACACTTTCTAATTCAGAAATAGTAAAATTAGATGTAAAAAATGTTACTAAATTATTATCCATTCTATATTGTAATATTGTTCCTAATATTTCATCTCTTGACCAAGGAGTATTATTTTCAGCACCAATATCATCAAGTAATAAGATATCACAGCTCATTATTTCATCTAATACTTCACTATAATTATCTTCATTAAAGGATGACTTTAATTTCTTTAATAATGATGGATAATATACATTAATAGTTTTAAATCCTTTATTAGATAATTCATTTAATAATGCACTTAATATATAAGATTTACCACTTCCAAAAGATCCACTTAAATAAAGTCCTTTTACTTCTTCATGATTAATTATTTTATTTAAAAAGTCTTTTATATATTTTAAAATATTTGATCTTTCTTTTTCATTTATTAAATCACTTAATGAAGCACTTTGTAATAATTTAGGAGTATCAAAAAATATAGTATTATTTTCTTTTTTCTTTTCTTTAAAATATTTACAAGGTTTATATACAAATTCTAAAGAATTATCTTTTACAATTGGATAATATATATGACCTTCTACTTCATTTTTACACATATCTAAATTTTTACATTTAGAACAATTTTTAAGTTCACATACAGTAGTTTCTAATTTAGAAGTATATTTCATTAATATATTTTCATCACATTTAAGTTTATTACATAATTTAGTAAAAGTTTCATCTTTACTTGATAAAATATATTCTCTTCTAAGTTCATCTTCTATAGCTTTTTTACCTTTTCTAACTAAATTACTACTTTTTATCATTTTCTAAACTCCTCTATAAAATTTTTAAATTCTAGATTCTCTTCTTCAGTTTCTTCACTTGCTATATTCTCATTAAACCAAGATGGTATAACTTTACTTTTAGTACTTTTTTCTGTTTTATATTTTTTCTTATGTTCTTTTTCTGCAAGTAACATTGCTTCATTAGCAGTTTCAATACCACTTCTTTTCCATTGACCTGCGATTGTATCTATATATGCTTTTACTAATTTATTATTATTTGTTTTTAAAACATAATCTATAAGTACATTTACTACTGCTGGATTTAATTTAATATCAATAAGTAAATTTTCTAATATTTTCATATCTCTATCAGTAGGTTTAGCACCTTTATATTTTGCTTTTAAAAATTCATAAGGAGAATAATTTTCAAATACTTTAATCATTCTTCCTCTTCTTGAATTATCTCCACTAGCACTCTTTAAATATTCTCTTTGTGTTTTAAATATTAAACTTGGTAATCTATTATCATTATTTAATTGATAATATTTTCTTGTATTTTTTCTTAATTCTTCTTTATCAATATTACCTTTTTCATTTAATGATGCCACTATTATATCAGCCATAGTAACTGGGTCTATTTCATATAAGAATGATAAATTAGTTATTAATTCTTTCATTGTTTTATTTAAACATTTTTCATTAAACATTTCTTTTGGAATAGAAGACACTAATAAATCAAAATCATAATCTAATTCATATTTTAATAATAATTTATTTTTAGATACTACTACTTCATCAGTAAGTTCTAATGTAGTATAATTTCTACTTTTAAATACATTATCAAAACTAGCAGTTATATCTTCATAATCTTTTAAACTAATATGTGGTTGTTTAAAATAATCTAATAATCTATTATATTCTGTTTTACCTACATTATTATATAGTACAACATTAAATATAGGATGAGAAAAAAATTCACTAGCACTAACTGGACTATATAATTCATAAATATAAGAATTTACTTCACCTTTTAAGTAATATGTTTTTATTAAACCAATTCCTTCTAATCTTAATCTTGCTTCTTTAATATTATCAAGAGACATAGCCATACTAGTCATTAAATGATGATGTGTAAGTTCACAAGATATATAAGTATTTCTTGCTTCTAATTGTAATTTTAAATATAACATAACTGCATTATTACCAATAATAGGCATATATAACATGTTTAAAACAAGTTTATCATTTTCAGATAATAAACTTTTATCTATTACTTGATATATATCTGCAGGATATAAAGATATATTTTTCATACTTACCACACCAATTTAATTATATAATAATTTTAAAATTAAAAAAAGACAATTTAATAAAAACAACGTATTTAAACGTTGCATTTTATTCAAGTGTAAAATCTAAATATACATAGTTACTCATATCATAAGATAAATTATTTTCTATCATTTTATTAGCAATTTTACAACATTTTGAAATTCTTTGATTATTAAATAATGGATCAATATATCTAACTTTTGCTCCATGATGAACATAATAAACATTATCTGGTTTTTCTTTTGAAACTTTTACTTTTTTAGCATTTTTCCATAAATTAAAAATAGTTTTATATTTAGAAGATTCAATAATATCTATTACTTCACTTTCTTTTAATTCATATAAATCTTTTTTTGATATTTTACCTTCATCACTTAATTTTTTTAAAATATCCGCAATTAATTGCATAGAATATCTAGTTCTATCTTCACGATATATAATAGATAATCTACTTGTAACTTTTACAAAATTTCTTGCTATCTTTTTTGTTTTAAATCCAAGTTCTTTTTCATTTTCTTCATTGTTTTGAATTTCTATATCATTATATATTTCTTTAATACTTTGTAAATCTAATAATTTATATGTAAATAATGCATTAGATAAAGAATACTCTAATCTATCAGCAGATAATTTAGGAGTATCATTATCTGCGATTGGATAAATATGATAATTATCTATTTCAGATACTTCAATATTATCTCTTTTTAATAAAGACATTATTTCTTTAGAATTTTTTATAATTTCAGTAGTTAAATCTTCTGTTGATTCTTGATTCATATAATCTCCATTTAAAAAATCTACACAATGTTTAAATGCAGGTGTCGCTATATCATGAAATAATCCAGATAATGTTTGTTTTTTATCATGAGTAAAATGCCATATAATTAAAGCAACTGCAACACTATGATCAAGACTAGAAAAGAAAAAATCACTTTCAAATAAATCAGAATAAATTGTACCACAAGTAATACTAATATATTGTTGTGATAATAATTCTTTTGTATTTATATATTCATTTAACCATTCAGGAAAATTTGGTTCTAAAATTTCAAAATATTCTTTTACTTCTTTTTTTATATTACTATACATTTATCTTACTCCTATTATAATTTTAATATGTGCAAAATTTGCACATTAATTATTTTTTAATTTCTTTAATAATTTTTTATCACTTAACATTAAATTATTATATTCTTTTAATATTTTATTTTGTTCTTTATATAAATTTATTAATTCTTCTTTTGATAATTTTAATGTTTTTATTTTTTCATTTATTTCATTATATTTAATAAGTAACTCTTTATTCTTTTTCATATTTAACCTCATAATTTTAATTTCATTTGTACTTTTGATTCATTATTATTTGATTCATATTTACTATATTCATATGGATGTAAATTATAATATTTTTTTGTAACAAGTTCTTTTTTAGTCATTGCATCTAATTTTTCTTCATATAATGCTTTTAAAAGTTCTTTTTCTTTTTCATTTACAAGTTCTTTTTGTTTATTTATTTTATCTATTAAAATATTTATATTTTCTTCTAAATTTTCTATGTTTAAATTAATATTTTTCTTTTTTAAATTTCTTTTTTCTTTAGTACCAAAAAGTGCTATAGACAAAGTTTTTATAACTCCAAAAATTGCTGTTATTTGAGCTATAATATAAATATAAAATAATACAACATTTGTAACAGAAGATATATATGGATAACACATCAAAAATGCTAATATTTCAACTAATAATAACAATATATTAGAAACTTTAGATGATTTTTCATCACTTAAAATCATTTTTAAATCATCTTTTAAAAATGATATTTTATTTTTACTTTCTTTAACATCACCATCTAATTCTACTAATTTAGATTTTAAATTTAATAAATCATTACTTAAGTTATATACTTTATTACTCATAATTAATTACTCCCGCATGAATATATTATTATAAAAACATTAAAAAGTAAAGTTTAATTGACAACTACATATTTTTTTCATACAATAAGTACATGAATAAAAATTATATAAAAACATTAAAAATAATATTAGTAAATTCAATTACATTAATTAGATTAATTGGTGCTTTTAGTTTACCTTTTATATATTTTTATAGTGATATTTATATAGCATCTATTTTTATAATTTTATTATTTATAAGTGATTTTTTAGATGGTCTTTTAGCAAGAAAATTAAATGCTTGTACATTTTTTGGAAGTATAATGGATGCTTTTAGTGATAAATTATTAAGTATTGTTTCTTTTGTTTTACTTGGTATTAAATATAATGTTATGCTTTTACCTATTGTTATAGAATTATTAATATTTATGACATCTTGTAATACTTATAAATATGGTGGTAATTTAAAAACTAGTTATATTGGAAAAGTAAAAACTTTTATATTAGATTTATCTGTTATAATAAGTTTTATATTAATAGGATTAAATAATTTTAACTTAGATAATAATATTATTAATACATTAATTTCTAATACTAATTTAATAATAAGTATTCTTGCATTAATAACAACTCTAGCAGGAATTATCACTTTAATTGATTATATTTTTAAAAATATTTATTCAAGAAAAAATCCAAAATATATTAAAATTAAAAATGAAAATAAAAAATTTAAAGATTCAAAAACAATTATAAGATTATTATTTGATACAGATTACTTTATAAAAAATAGAAATGAATCAATTATGAAATTATTACGTATAGAATAGACAATTTAATATAAATTTTGTAAAATAATAATGGAAGTGAATATATGAATAAAATAAAAATAATAATTATTATATTAATTGCAATATTAGGAGCTTACTTAATATATGACCATTTTGATAAAATTAAACCTAATGAAGAAGAAATAAATAAATTTCAAACAGAATATGAAATGGTAGAAAAAGATAATATTTATGAATATAAAAGTATAGATGAAATAATAAAAATTTTATCTAATGAGACTGGAGTTGTATTTTTCTGTACTAAGGAAAGTTCTTGGTGTCAATATTATGCAGTATATTTAAATGATGTGTTAAAAGAAAATAATATTGATAAAATTAATTATTTAGATATTAGTTCTTATAGAGAATTAAATACTGCTAAATATAATGCTATTGTAGATAAACTAAGTAATTATCTTTATACAGATGACTCAAATACTAAAAATATATTTATGCCAGATGTTGTATTTGTTAAAGATGGAAATATAGTTGCTCATGATAATGAAACATCTTTAGTATTAAGTGACTTAGATGCAGAAACTTATTGGACACAAGAAAATATAAATAGATTTAAAAATAAAATTAAAAATTATGTTATACTATTAAGTGAAGAAAATAATATAGAATAAGGAGGATATTTTATGTATTATCAATATATTATAATATTAGCTGTATTAATAATTATATCTTTAATAATTATTAAAATGAAAAGAAAGGACTTTTCTATTGAAATCAATAAATTAATTCAATACTTAGGTGGTAAAGATAATATTATAGATTCTCAAATTAATTTATCAAGATTAAAAGTTACTTTAAAAGATATGTCTTTAGTAAATAAAGAAGGCATACAAAAATTAGGTGCTAAAGGTATTGTTGAAATTGATAATCAACTTAAAATAATTTTAGGACCTAATTCAAAACAGTTAAAAAAATATATGGCTGAATTAAAATAAGAAGAAATTCTTATTTTTTTATTTAAAATATTATTGGATAACCATATCCATAACCATAATAGTTATTTGCATAAGGATAATTGTATCCATAATTATAGTTTGGTCTTCCATATCCACCATTAAAAGCACCTACTGCTACTCCACCAGTTAATGCACCTAATAAAAATGGTCCTGCAAATCCAAATCTATCATCTTTTTGATATTTAAATTTATTATACATATCTTCACCCCTAATTTATTTTATGAAAATTAGTATTTTAAGATTGGGACTTTAATCTGTATAAATTAAATGATGGTTTATTTAAAAATCTATATCCATATTTATTAGTACCTATTCCACTTGATATATAAATATTTGTAATACCTTTTTTATAATATGGTTTTGAATATTTATAAGATAATTTGTCTTTAAATAATCCTCCATAAAAAGGTATAACTACACTACCATTTAAAGAGTGTCCTCCTAAAATTAAATCTACTTCATAAGTACTATCATCTATAAATTTAATTGTTTTTCCATCATGAACTAATACTATTATATAACTTCTATCATTATCAGTATAAAAACTAAATGCTTCATCTATTTTAACACTTTCTTTTGATGAAGATGGAAGTCCTACTAAATACATAGAATCATTAGTTTTGTAATATATTTCTTCATAAGTATTATTTAATATTTTAAAATTACTTTCATTCATTACTCTTTCATAATCTTTATATGAATAATCATAATCTCCATATACAGCAAATTTACCTATTTTTGCATTTATTTGTGATAATGATTCAATTAAGAATTTTGTATCTTCTTCTTTAATTTTAATATTTTTATTTACTAAGTCTCCAGTAAAAACAACTATATCTGGTTTTAAAATATTAATTTTATTTACAAGTGTTTTAATATCATTTTTATCTACAGTTGATTTATATAATAAATCAGAAAAATGTACTATTTTAAGACCACTAAAATTTTCAGTTAAAATATTACTTGTTACTCTATATTCTTTTACAACTAATCCTTTAGTACCAGCATATTTAGCATAAAATATAATTAGAATTATTATTACAAGCAAAAGAATCATAAAATTTAAAAATTTATGAGATTTTTTTTCTAAAGATTCACTTTCTATTTCATCTTGAGTATCTATTTCTTCTTCTATTTTTTCTTCTGACATTATAATCCACCAAAATAACTAATTAATAATAAAATACCTGTTACTGTATTATGTAATGAATGCATCGCAATTGATGTAAATGTAGTTTTAGTTTCATGATCCATAAGAGCAAATGCAAATCCTAAAGAACCATAAGGTAATATATAAATTAAATCACTTATTACAAATATTCCACTAAGTACATTGGTTAAAAGATGAGCACTACCAAATAACAAACCACATAATGTTGCATAAATCCATTTGTTTTTAACAAGTGGCTGTAAACTTTTTCTAAATATTATTTCTTCTTGTAAAGGTGCTAAAATCATTATATTAAATAATGTATATATAGGTGTACTATATAACATATCTCTTACTTGAGATTCATTTGATGATATATTATGTAAAAGTGTAGTAATTATAAGATTAAAAAATACCATTGCCATAAGTCCTAATACATAATATTTAAATGCTACATTCATATTTGATTTAACATCTTTTGTAAAAGTTTTTGCTTCTTTATTTAAATCTTTATAATACATTAAATATAAAATTAAAATAAATGATATATTTGCTATTAAATTACGTACTATATCATTTTTAATTACAAAAGATAAAATATAATATATAAATGTAGGTATAATAATCATTCCTAGAAGTGATATTAAACATAAACAAAAATTAGTTATAAATTTTCTATCTTTTGAATATTTAAATAAATTTAAATCTTTTTTCATATTGTTCACCTACTATAATTATATAACAATAGAATAAAATATTAAAGAAAAAGTTAACTTATTTTTCTAAGTTAACTTTTATATGATTCTTTTTACCTTTACTAAGTATTAATTTATTGTTTAAGTATTCGTCTGTTATTTTATATTCTGGATCTAATATTTTTTCTGAGTTAATTGAAATACCAGAACCCACTATTAACCTTCTTGCTTCACTCTTAGATGGACATAAAGAAGTTTTAACAAGTAAATCCATTAAATTCATATTATCTTCTAATTTAATGTTTACTTCAACCATTCCTTCTTCACTATATCCTTTTGAAAATACTTCTTCACTAGTTTTACGTGCTTTATCTGCTTCATTTTCTCCATGAATATCTTTTATTACTTCATAAGCAAGAGTTTTCTGAGCAAGTCTTTTTTCTGGTTCATTTTTAACACTTTTTTCTAAAGCATCTATTTCTTCTTTAGTTAAAAATGTAAATACTTTTAAATATTCAATAACTTTACTATCATCTGTATTAATAAAATATTGATATAACTCATATGGACTTGTTTTATTTTTATCAAGCCACATAGTTTTACCGCCTTCACTCTTACTAATTTTAACCCCATGTTCATCAGTAATTAAAGGCATTGTAAATGCATAAACTTCTTTTCCAGTTTTTTTACGTATTAAATCTACTCCTGCTGTAATATTTCCCCATTGATCAGATCCTGCTACTTGAAGAGTACAATTTTTAGTTTCATATAAATGTAAGAAATCTAATGCTTGCATAATCATATATGAAAATTCTGTATAAGTAATACCAGTTTCAAGTCTTCTTCTAATAATATCTTTATCAAGCATATAATTAAGTGAAAAATATTTACCATAATCTCTTAAGAAATCAATAAAATTAATATCTTTAGACCAATCATAATTATTTACAACTTCAAATCCAAATATTTCTTTTGCTTGACGAGTTAAGCATTCAATATTATGTTCAATTTCTTCATTTGATTTCATTTCTCTTTCACTAGTAGGTCTTGGATCTCCTATTCTTCCTGTTGCTCCTCCTATTAATAATATAGGATGATGTCCATATTGTGCTAGTCTTTTACTGATTAAAAATGATGTGTAATGTCCTATATGAAGAGAATCTGCTGTTGGATCTGTTCCTATATAAAAAGTCATACCACCTTTATTTAATTTCTCTTCTAAATCAGGACTAGTAACATCTTTAATTATTCCTCTATATTTTAATTCTTCAAATAATGTCATATTATTTTTCCTCCTTTTTGTTTGTGGAACCTATTCCACCTTTTCTTTTATTATCTATTTTTTCTTCTTCATCTACTGTTAAGTATTTCATAAATACACCTTGTGCTATACGATCATTTACTTTTACTTCAAAATCTTTATCTCCATGATTTATAAGTTTAACTTTAAAATGTCCTTCATTATCTTCATTATTATAATAATCTGCATCTATTACACCAACACTATTAGCCATAGTAACATTGTATTTATAACCTAAAGAACTTCTTATATAAAGATAAAATACTTCATCACTATTCATACATACTTTAAGTCCTGTATTAAATACTTTTGCTTCTCCTGGTTTAATTATTCCACTTTCAATACTTCTAATATCATATCCTGCACTATTAGATGTACTTCTTGTTGGAAGTATAATACTTTCATATAATTTTTTATCATTAGATACATCTTTTTTAAATTGTTTAAAACTTATCTTTTCAAATTTTCTCATACTTCTCCTTAAAATAAAAAAAGTACCATTTTTAAAGGACGAGTTTTACCCGTGGTACCACCTTATTTCATAGATTAAATCTACCTTATTAATTATATCGCATTACCTATAAACTCCAAAATAAGTAACTTCATTATGATAATTATTAGTTTACACCTACCACTAATTCTCTATATTTAATTATTCATAACTATATTTTATTTTATCTTCGCTTATCCTCTACTAAAGTATTTACCATCTCTAGTAGTTATAACTATTTCTTCACCTTCACTAATAAATAAAGGAGCCTTTAGTGTATAACCTGTTTCAATAGTAACATCTTTTTGAGCACTACTTGTTGTATTACCTTTAACAGCATCAGGAGCACTTATTACTTTATAAGATACTTTTTCTGGTAATGTAATACCAACAATTTCTCCTTCAATATTCATTGATTCAACTTCCATACCTTCTTTTAAGAATTTTGCTTCATTTTCTAATAATTTAGAAGATATTTCTACTTGATCATATGTATTATTATCCATAAATACATAATTATCTCCAGCATTATATAAATATGATAATTGACTCTTTCTTACATCTGCTTTTTCCATTTTAATACCAGCATTAAATGTAATTTCTTGAGTAGTACCTGCTTTTAAATTTTTAAGCTTAGTTTTAACAAAAGCACTACCTTTACCAGGTTTTACATGTTGAAAATCAACAACTTGATAAATAACTCCTTCATATTTAATAGTCATTCCATTTTTAATATCATTTATATTAAACATAATTTATTACGCAGCCTTTCTTTCTTTATGGTCAGTAGTTTTATTACATTTTGGACAGAACTTTTTAACTTCAAGTTTTCCTTCTGTATTCTTTTTATTTTTACTTGTTAAATAATTGATATTTTTACAAACTGTGCATTGTAAAGCAATACCTTCTCTATTTTCCTTTTTTGCCATGAGACTTTCCTCCTTTTTTATACAATCAAAATTATAGCAAACAAATACCTAAATAGCAAGTAAAAACATTCAAAATCACTAATATTTTATGATTTTTATAGTAATTTTTGAATGTTTTTTATTATATTTTTAAGAACATCTTCCTTGTACTATACTAACTGATTCATTATTTTCAAATGTAATTAAATAATTATAAACACAACTATCTCCATTTTGTTTATATATTTTATCAATTTTACTATTATTTACCAATTTGCTTTTACTAACATCATATAAATAATCATCTTCTGTTATAAAATAATCTATATCTCCCCATTTTATAAAAGGTTCCATATCATAAAGTGATTTAAATTTATAATCTATTATTTTATTTTTAATTTCTACATCATTATTTTCATATATAGTTAAATTATTATTAGAAGTTATTAAATAATCTACTGTTTTTTTATTTTTAATTGAATATAATGTACCATCTTCCTGCTTTAATAATATTTCTAATACATTATGATTTTCACCTGATTCATTTCTTCTAAATACAAAGTTTTCTAATTTTTT
>CANRCA010000024.1 GCA_947628985.1 uncultured Bacilli bacterium
AAAAAATGCCTATTGTAAAACAAAAAGAAAAGAAACTGTCAAAAAACTAATTATCTAATTTCTCGACAGCCCCTTTTTTTATGTCTTGTTATTCTTCACAAAAACGCAAAAATTTGGTATTATAATAATATAATAAGAAGGGTGTAAATATGAAAGACTTAAAATTAATATTTGAAAATGGATTACAAATGTCTGTACCACTTGGAACTAAAGTAAGAGATATATTAAAACAAATAGATGATGATGAAATAATAGCATTAAGAATTAATGGAGAGCCTGTTAATGCAGATTATGAAATAACAGAAGATGCATATATAAAATTTATTAATATAACTGATAGAGTTGGTCAAAAAATATACATAAAGGGTTTACAATATGTGTATATTACTGCAATTAAAGAATTATATGGTAGTAAATCAATTGTAAATATAAAGCATTCATTAGATAAAGGAATTTATTCAGAAATTGAAATAAAAAAGCCAGTAACCAAAACAGTTGTTGAAGAAATTAAAAATAAAATGAAAGAAATATGTAAAAAAGATATACCATTTAAATCTGTTAGTGTATCAAGAGATGACGCTATTGATTATGTAAAAGATTTAAATGAAAATGAAAAAGTATTAAATTATAAATATTCAACAAATGATTCAGTTACTATGTATGAATTTAATGATGATTATAATTACTTTTATTATATAATGCCTGCTTCATCAAAAATACTAAAAAGATTTGATTTAACACTTGTATCAACAAATGGAATAATTATAAATTATCCTGTAAATAATATAGTTCCTAAGTATAATCCTGCTCCTAAAGTATTAGAAGCCTTTAAATCATATGAAAAAAATTTATTAGCTATGGGAGTAAAATACTCAGGTGATTTAAATAAAATAATAATTGATGGTAAAATAAATGATTTTATTCAAACTAATGAAATTATATATGATCAAAATATGGAGAATATTGCATACAAAGTTGCAAATAATAGAAATATAAAAGCTATATTTATTTCAGGTCCTTCATCTTCAGGAAAAACAACTACATCTAAAAAACTTGCATTATATTTAAAATCATTAGGTATTTCATCTTTAGTTTTATCAACAGATGATTATTTTTTAGAAAGAAATCAAACTCCTAGAAAAGAAGATGGTTCTTATGAATTTGAAATAGTAGATGCGATTGATATAAAATTATTTAATTCTCATTTAACAAAATTACTTAATAATGAAGAAATAGTAGTACCTACATATAATTTTATAACTGGAGAAAAAGAATATAAAAATAAACCTACTAGATTAAAAAAAGGACAAGTATTAATAGTTGAAGGATTACACGCTATTAACGATAAAATTAGTGCATCTATTGATAAAAAGAAAAAGTTAAAAATTTATATAAGTCCTTTTACACCAATTGGATTAGATAGACACAATCATATATCAACAACAGATGTAAGATTTTTAAGAAGATTAGTAAGAGATTATAAACACAGAGGTTATAGTGCTGAAGCTACACTTAATAATTGGATATCAATGAGAAGTAGTGAAGAAAGATATGTATATCCATATCAAAGAGAAGCAGACGTAATAATTAATACTTCACTTGCTTATGAAATAGGTGTTTTAAGACCTTATGCAGAACCACTATTATTTTCAATAAGCAAAGAAAATGAAAATTATGAAGAAGCATTAAGAATATTAAATTTTTTAAAAATGTTTTTAACTATACCTAGTGAAAGTGTTCCTAGTGTTAGTGTATTAAGAGAGTTTATAGGAGATAGTTATTTTGAATAAGGAGGAAAGATAAAATGTTAAAAGTAGCAATTAATGGTTTTGGTAGAATAGGAAGAACCGCATTAAGATTAATAATGGAGGAAAAAGATATTGAAGTTGTAGCAATCAATGATTTAACTGATGCACATCAACTTGCATATTTATATAAGTATGATTCAGTTCATAGAACAATCAATTATAAAGTTGGATATGAAGATAATATGCTTATAGTAAAAGATAAGAAAATAAAAGTATTTAGTGAAAGTGATCCTAAAAATTTACCTTGGAAAAAATTAGATGTTGATGTAGTATTAGAATGTACTGGTGTGTTTACTTCTAAAGAAAAATGTCAAGCACATATTGATGCTGGATGTAAACATGTAATAATATCAGCACCTGCTAAAGACGATGCTAAAACTATAGTTTATGGAGTTAATCATGATATATTAACAAGTGAAGATAAAATAATAAGTGCTGCTAGTTGTACTACCAATTGTTTAGCACCAGTAGTTAAATTAATTGATGATAAATTTGGTGTTGTAAAAGGATTTATGAGTACAGTACATGCTATTACTAATGATCAAGAGACTTTAGATATAGCACATAAAAAAGGAATTTATTCAAGAAGAGGAAGAGGAGCATCTTTAAATATTATTCCAACCTCTACTGGAGCTGCTTCACAAATAGGAAAAGTAATTCCACATTTAAATGGTAAAATGGATGGAGTTGCATTTAGAGTTCCAGTAGGAGATGGTTCATTATTAGATGTAACACTAGAACTTTCAAAACATGTAACAGTAGAAGAAGTAAATAATATGTTTAAATCAAATCAAAGTAAAACATTAAAATATACAGAAGATCCAATTGTAAGCTCTGATATAATTGGAGAAAGAGTTGGAGCAACAGTAGATGGACTTTTAACAAGTATAGTTGAGAGTGATGGAAAACAATTATTAAAAGTTGTAGCTTGGTATGATAATGAAGTAGGTTATACAGCTCAAATGATTAGAACAATGAAATTGTTTATGAATTAAGATGATTATTTAATAAAAAATTATAATTAAAATAACTTGACAAAACATATAATTAAATATATTATATGTTTTTAAAATTATCAATTGATAATTTTTTAAAAATGATTTATACTATAATTGGTGAAGTAAATTGGAAATATCAGAAATAATTTTAAAAATAAAAGCATCTATGAAATCTGGAAATTATGATATGGTTCCTACAGAAAAAATAGAAATTCAAAGCATAAATATGGATTAACACAATATGAAATAGATGATTATATTGCCCTTTTAGAAGTTGATGATTTATACAAAGGTCCAATTCCAGATCGAGATTACCCAGGAGAAGAATTATTTATATTTAAAAAAGAAATAATACCAAATGTTGTATTTTATATCAAACTTAAGTATAAAAATAATCACATTAAGATTCTATCTTGCCATGAAGATGAAAATTAGGAGTGATAAATTATGGATAGTAGAGAAAATATTAAAATAAGAAAAACTAAAGTAGATGTTAAAGGAAAAATTATAGAATTTGATGAATATTATATGATTAATCCTGAAACGGGAGAAGAAGTGTTTAATAGAAATCTTGAAATAGAAAATGATACTAGATTATATGATATTTATAAAAAACAAATGAATTTGTTAACTTCTTCAGAAATAAAAAATATAAGAAAAAAATATGGCATGAATCAAAAAGATTTTGCATTAGCAATTGGTGTTGGCGAAATTACAATACATCGATTTGAAAATGGTTCTATACAAACAGAGTCTGTTGATTCAATTATAAGACTTAGTGAAGACCCTGATATAATGTATAATTTATTAATTAAAAATCAAGCAAATTTATCTGATAGCGATTTTAATTGCTTTCTAACAAAAGTGAACACTTTAAAAAAATTAAAACATCACAAAATTGCAAATTTTAATATTGATGATTTTATAAATTTGAATTTTGAAACAGAGTCAATTAATAATGTTACTAATCAATTAATTATTGAATATAATACTCAAATTAATAATGTTAGTGAGAAATATGGTATAGAAGATAATTGTGAAATAGCAGAGTATATTACTCCTTTAAAACTTCAAAAATTATTATATTACATTCAAGGAATTGCTTTAAGAATATATGAAAAACCAGCATTTACAAGTAATATATCTGCATGGCGTTATGGTCCAGTTGTAGATGAGATTTATCAAAAATATAAAGGTCGTAATCCAATTTCTACGCCAAATACTAATTATGAAGTATGTGATGGACTAAAAAAAATAATTGAATTAGTAGTATCAAGTTATGGAAAAATTGAAGCGGAAGCACTTATTGATTTAACTCATGAAGAAGACCCATGGATAAATTCTGTAAATGGTAGTATTATTAGTATAGATCTTATAAAAGAATATTTTAACAAAGTATATGAATAATTAACTTTATCGTTTTCCTCCATTTTGGAGGTTTTTATTTATAGAAATTTTTTCCAAATATATCTTTAAATTGTTATTCATGATATAATTTTTTATAGAGGTATTAAATGGAAATAGATGCATTAAATAACAAAATAATAATTATAAAAGATGAGTCTAAAAATAGTTTACTTGATGAAATAAATTCTAAAAAACAATTAATTAATTATAAAATTATTACTTTAAGTGAACTTAAAAAGAAATATTTTTTTGATTATAATGAAAAAGCCATTTTTTATATTTGTAAAAAATATAATATAAACTTAGATATATCTAGAATATATCTAGAAAATTTATATTTTATAAACAATAAAATAGATGATGAAAAAGTAAATTTTTTATATGATTTAAAACAGGAATTAATAAATAACTCTTTATTAATTACAAATAATTTATTTAAGAAGTTTTTAACAAATAAAGATATAATTTTATATAATTTAAAATATGTTGATAAATTCTATAAAAATATATTTGATGAATTAAAACTAAATAATAATGTAGTAGAAATTAATAATGAAAAAGAAAATGATATAAAAGATTTATATGAAGCAAAAAATATTGAAGAAGAAATAAGTTTTGTAGCAAGTAAAATATGTGAACTTATTAAAAATGGTATAGACATTAATAATATAAAAATTGCTAATGTAAATGAAAGTAATTGTTTTATCATTGCAAAAACATTTAAAATTTTTAATATTCCTGTAGATTTACCTAGTTTTTCTACTATAAATGGAACTAAAATAGTAAAAAAATTTAAAGAATTTTATACTGATGATATAAATGAAACATTCAAAAAATTACAACCATTTGTAAAATCTAATAATGATAATAAAGTATTTAAACAACTTATTAACATTGTAAATAAATATTCATTTACAAATTATTTAGATTGTAAAGATTTAATATATGAAGAAATAGAAAAAACTAAAATAGAAGATATAAAACACAATAATTCTGTAAAAGTGATTGATATAATGAATTCTATAGTATCAGATAATGATTATGTATTTTTAATAAATTATAATGAAGGAATTATACCTCATAATTATAAAGATGAAGATTACTTAAGTGATAAATTAAAACAACAATTAAATATTAGTGACTCCTATGATTTAAATTTAAATTCAATGAATGAATTAAAGTCATCCATAAAAAATATAAAACATTTAATAGTAACTTATAGCAAATATAATAAAAAGAATGATGAAATTTATATTTCTCCTTCTTATGAAGAAGATATGTTTATAAAACATGAAGTAAATATTGATTATGATAATTCAAATTTATATAATAAATTAAAATTAGTTTCATTAAAAGATGAAAATTATAAATATGGTGAAATAACAGATGATTTAATTACTTTAAATAATCATTATAAAAATGAAAAATATTTAGATTACAATAATAAATTTAAAGGTATAGATAAAAGTAAATTATATGAATATTTAGATAAAAAATTAACATTATCATATACAAGTGTAAACTCATATTATGAATGTGCTTTTAAATATTATTTAGATTATATTTTAAAATTAAATAAATATGAAGATACATTTGCTACTGTTATTGGTACAATATTTCATGAAATTTTATCAAAAGCTTTTTATGAAAATTATGATTTTGAAAATAATTGGAACGAAGAAATAAATGCATGTAAATATGAATTTAATAATATGGAAAAATTCTTTTTAGTAATGCTAAAAGACGAATTAAAATTAATTATAGATACAATAAAAAATCAATTAAATTACACATCACTTAAGAAAAGCATGTATGAAAAACAAATAAATATTGAAATAAATAAGAATTTACACATTTATTTTACAGGCATAATTGATAAAGTATTATATGATGAAATTGATGGGGAAACAATTGCTGTAATAATTGACTATAAAACTGGAAACCCCAAATTAGATTTAAAATATATTCCTTATGGATTAGAAATGCAATTACCAATTTATATATATTTACTTAAAAATTCTAATGTAATTGATAATGTTAGAATTGGTGGATTTTATTTACAAAAAATTATTAATAGTGATAGAGATATAAGTAAAAGAATAAATAATTTAAAATTACAAGGTTATTCAAATACTGATATAAATATTTTAGAAAAAGTAGATTCTTCTTATGAAAATTCACAAATGATTAAAGGACTTAAAACTACAAATACTGGATTTAATAAAAGTGCTAAATTATTAAATGATGATGAAATAGAAGAATTATTTAATTTAGTAGATAGTAAAATAAAAGAAGCAAGTGATGATATAATTAATGCTAAATTTGATATAAATCCAAAACAAGTGAATAATGTTAATTTTGGTTGTAGATATTGTAAATATAAAGATATATGCTTTATGAAATATGATGATATAAAAATATTAAATATTGAAAACGGGGATGTTAATAATGACTAAATGGACGGATGAACAATCACAAGCAATTTTTAAAAGTGGTTCTAATTTAATAGTAAGTGCTGGAGCAGGTTCTGGTAAAACAGCAGTATTATCAGAAAGAGTTTTAGAAAAAATAAAAAGTGGTATTCATATTAATGAACTTTTAGTTTTAACATTTACTTCAGCTGCAGCATCTGAAATGAAAAATAGAATTAGAAAAAAATTATCAAATAATAGTGAATATAAAAATGAATTAAACTTACTTAATTCATCATATATAACTACATTTGATTCTTTTGCATTATCTATTGTAAAAAAATATCATTATTTACTTGGATTATCTTCAAATATTAAAATTACAGATGAATCACTTGTTATAATTAAAGAAAAAGAAATACTAAACGATATATTCGAAAATAAATATAAAAGTGGAGATATAAAATTTCAAAATTTAATAAAAAAATATTGTATAAAAAATGATAATTATTTAAGAGAAATTATATTTAATATATGTAATACAATAAATAGTTATATTGATTATTTTGAATATATTAATTTTATAGAAAATACTTTTTTTACAGATGAATATATAGAAAAATTATTAAAAGAATATGAAGAAATAATAAATAATAAGAAAAAAATAATTAAATTTGAATTATCTAAAATGGAAGAATATTATGATTATGATTTTATGAATAATATGTATGAACTACTTGATAATTTATTAAATTCAAATGCTTATGATTTAAATATGTATGGAAATATAACTTTACCTAGAAGTCCTAGAGGTACTTTAGATGAAGGAAAAAAATTAAAAGACAAAGTTAAAAAATTAATAAAAGAATTACTTGTATATGGAGAATATGGAACTAAAGAAGATATAAAAAATAGTATTATAAATAAAAAAGATATAGTATTTGCAATATTGGATATTATAAAAATTTATATTAAAGAATTAGAAGAATATAAAAAAGAAAATAATATTTTTACATTTAATGATATTGCTAAATATGCTATTAAAGTATTAAAAGAAAATGAAAAAGAAAGAAATGAACTTAAATATTCTTTTAAAGAAATTATGATTGATGAATATCAAGATACTAATGATGTACAAGATGCTTTTATTAGTTTAATTGAAAATAATAATGTTTATATGGTAGGGGATATTAAACAATCAATATATAGATTTAGAGGATCTAACCCAGATATATTTAAAGAAAAATATAATAGATATTCTAATAATGATGGTGGATATAAAATAGATTTAATAAAAAACTTTAGAAGTAGAAATGAAGTATTAAATAATATAAATAGAATATTTGAATTAATTATGGATGACGATATTGGTGGAGCTAACTATAAATTAAGTCATGAAATGATATATGGAAACACTCTATACGATAATGAAAAAGTTAATGATTTTAAATATGATATAGATATATTGGAATATGAAAATACTACTGATGATAGTTACAGTGATACTGAAATAGAAATATTTACTATAGCAAATGACATAAAAAATAAAATTCAAAATAAATTAAAAGTATTTGATAAGGAAACAAATAAATTAAGAGATATAAAATATAGTGATTTTGTTATTATTTTAGATAGAAGTAAATATTTTAATGATTATAAAAGAATATTTGAATATTTAAATATTCCACTTACAATACTTAAAGATGATAAATTAAATACTAGTAATGATATATTATTAATTAAAAATATCATAGATTTTATAATAAGAATTAATAATAAAGATTATGGAATAGAATTTAAATATGATTTTATTAGTATTGCAAGAAGTTTTTTATATGAGCTTACAGATGAAGAAATATTTGAATATTTTAAAAATAAGAATTTTTTTGATAGTGTAATTTATAAAAATTTTAGTAAAATAAATTCATTAAATTCAAAAACTAGTCCTATGTTATTAGAAGAAATATTAGATATAACTCATTTTTATGAAAAAATATCAAAAATAGGTAATTATGAAGATGTAAATATTAAAATAGAAAGTATATATGAAATAGCAAATAATTTAAATAATATGGGATATTCAATAGAAGAATTTAGAGATTATATTGAAGAAATAATTAATGAAAATATTGATATTAAATATAGTGCTTATGCAACAAATAATGATAGTGTTAAAATTATGACTATTCATGGTTCTAAAGGTTTAGAGTATCCTATATGTTATTTTTCAGATTTAAATCATAAATTTAATACAAGTGATTTAAATAAATTATTTATAGTAGATAAAAAATATGGTTTAATTGTGCCTAATGAATTAGAAGAAAATGATAAAAGTGTATTAAAAGAAATATATAAAAATAATTATATGCAAGAAGAAATAAGTGAAAGATTAAGATTATTTTATGTAGCACTTACTAGAGCAAGAGAAAAAATGATAATAGTTATACCAAAAGTAGATGTACCAACATTAGAAAAAGATGAAAATGGAGTAATTGATAAAATAAGAAGATTAGAATTTACTAAATTTTCAGATTTTATAAGTATGGAAAAACCATATTTAAAAGAATACTTCACAGAAATTGATATTAATAGGTTAAATCTTACTAAAAATTACTTATATCAAAGAAATATAAATACAAATATTAAATCAATAGAAGATGAATTTGAAGTAAAAGAAATAAATATTGATAGTAAAATTATAGAAGAAGAACATTTTTCTAAAGAAATTGGAATTATTAGTAAAGAAGAAAATGAAAATATGGAATTTGGTACTAAAGTACATGAAGTATTTGAATTAATTGATTTTAAAAATTATAACAAAGATATAATAGAAGATGAATTTATAAAAGAAAAAGTGACTAAATTTATAAATAGTGAATTATTAAGAGATATAAAAGATGCAAATATTTATCATGAATATGAATTTATGTATGATAAAAACAATACTAAATATCATGGAATTATAGATTTAATGATTGAAAAAGAAAATACAATAGAATTAGTTGATTTTAAATTAAAAAATGTTAAAGATGAAAAATATATAAAACAATTAACAGGCTATAAAGAATATATTAATAGTATAAGTAATAAAGAAGTTAATCTATACTTATATTCAATAATAGATGAAAAAGTAGAAAAAATAAGTTAAAAAATATAATCCTTTTTATATAAAATGTGTTAAAATTATTTTACTTGTGAGGTAATTTATGAATATTATAATTGTTGGGATTGGAAAATTAGGAGAATATTTAACTAAAAGTCTTGTTAGAGAAGGTGAAAATGTAACTTTAATTGATGAAGATTTTAGTTTAAATAAAGATTTAATTAATAATGAAGATGTTAAATATATAACAGGTAATGCTTTAGATTCAAATGTATTATTAGAGTCTGGAGTAAGTGAATGTGATTTAATTATTTGTGTAATGGATAGTGATGAAAAAAATATATTATGTTCGTTACTTGCAAAAAAATTAGGTGCAAAAAATACAATTGCTAGAATTCGTTCTATTGTATATAGTAATTCTATAAATATATTAAAAGAAGAACTTGATCTTTCAATGATAATAAATCCAGAACAATTAACAGCACTTTCAATAGCAGAATCATTAAGTATACCTAGTGCATTAAATGCTACATCATTTTTAAAAGGTAGATTACAAATGATATCTTTAAAAATAAAAGAGGATAGTAATTTAAAAGGTAAAACAATAAATGATTTAGTAAAAAAGCATAATTTAAATGTTGTATTTTGTGGAATTGAAAGACATAATAGTATAACTGTTCCAACAGGAAATACAAAAATAAATATTGGTGATAAGATAAGTGTTGCAGGTACTATTAAAGATATAAATGAATTTTTAACTTTTGCTAATTTAATAGATAATAAAACAAAGAAAGTTATGATAGCAGGTGGTTCTTCAACAGCAGTATATCTTGCTAAAAATTTAATAGATATGAATATAAAAGTAAAAATCATAGAAGTAAGTTTAGAAAGATGTAAAGAATTAAGTGAATTACTTCCTAAAGCTTTAATTATAAATGCTGATGTTTCTGATCAAAATGTTTTATATGAAGAAGGTTTTGAAAATTGTGATGCATTTATATCACTTACAAATATAGATGAAGAAAATATAGTATATTCAATGTTTGCATCAATAAAAAATATACCTAAAATAATAACTAAAGTTAATCATATTGATTTAAAAGGAATAGTAGAAAAAGCTAATATTGATACAGTAATAGCACCTCATAAAATAGCAACAAATCAAATAGTAAAATATGTAAGAGCTATGAAAGATAGTAAAAAAAGTAGTTGTGAAGCTATTTATAAATTTGATAATGATAATTTTGAAGCACAAGAATTTAATATAAAAAATGATTTTAAAAAAATTAATAAAAAAATAAAAGATATAAATATTAAAAAAGATATATTAATAGTAGCTTTACAAAGAGGTAAAAATTTAATAATGGCAAATGGAAATGAAAAAATATTATTAAATGATACTATTGTAGTAATAGATTCTAATAATTTAATTAGAGATATTAATGATATATTGGAGTAATCTATGAAAAAGAAAATTATATATAAATATATAGGTAAAGTTTTAATAGCTTTCTCTTTATTAATGATTCTTCCAATTATTGTTTGTTTGATTTATCAAGAAAATGTAATACCATTCATATTACCTTTAATATTATGTTTTTCTTTTGGATTATTATTAAATTCAATAAAAGTAGAGTCTCAAACATTATATGCTAAAGATGGTTTTATAATAGTGGCTCTATCCTGGATAATTGTAAGTTTAATTGGAGCATTACCTTTTTACATAGCAAAAGTTTCAACTTATACAGAAGGATTTTTTGAAGCAGTATCAGCACTTACAACAACAGGTGCATCAATATTTAAAGATGTAAATATATTAAGTAAAGGAATATTATTTTGGAGAAGTTATATGCATTTTATAGGAGGAATGGGTGTATTAACATTTGTTATGGCGGTAATACCACTTTCTAAAAATGATAAATCCCTTCATGTATTAAATGCAGAAATGCCAGGTAATAGTGTAGATAAAATAGTTCCTAATACTAAAAAAACATTAATGTATTTATATTTAATATATTTATCACTTGCAATATTAGAAGTAATATTTTTGTTACTAGGAAAAGTTAGTTTATTTGAAAGTATTCTTATATCTATGTCAACCATAAGTACTGGAGGTTTAACTTTTTTAAATGATAGTATTGCATCATTTAGTACTTATATTAAGTTAATAGTGGCATTATTTATGTTTTTATCAGGTGTAAACTTTAATATATATCTACTATTTTTATTAAAAAAGAAAGAAGCAATATTTAAAAGTGAAGAATTAAAAGTTTATATAGTTCTTGCAATAGTATCTATTATATTTGTATTTTTAAATATTTTTAAAATTATTGGTGTAAAAGAAGCTATTGTTAGTTCTATATTCCATGTTAGTTCAATAATGACAAGTACTGGCTTTTCTTCAGGAGACATAAATGTTTATCCAACATGTGTTAAAATTTTATTACTATTTTTAATGTTAATAAGTGCTTGTGCTGGAAGTACATGTGGTGGATTTAAAATATCTAGATTAATATTATGTTACAAAAGAATTAAAAGAGATTTACTTAAAATAATTCATCCTAATAGTATTCATGTAATAACTTATGAAGGTAAAAGAGTAGATGATTCATTAATTGATAGTAATTCAACATTTCTATTTCTTTATGCATTATTAATAATACTTATTTTATTATTAGTAAGTTTTGATGGATTTTCATTCGAAGTAACATTAAATGCAGTATTTTCTACTTTTGCTAATACAGGATTATGTTTTGAAGTATCAAATTTTTCAATTTTTAGTGATTTTTCAAAAGTAGTTTTAAGTATAGGAATGTTATTTGGTAGATTAGAAATATTCCCATTAATAGTATTATTTAGTGATTTAAAAAAATAAAAAATTTTATAAATTGAAAGTGAAAAACTTTCTATTTTTCATATGTTAAAATTCACTTCAAAACAATCGATTTTTCTTGACTTTCCATATATATATATATAATTTTCTTAGTAGCGTAGAAAATAGAAATGAGGTATATATGAAAAGTAAAAAGGGATTTACATTGGTAGAATTATTAGCTGTTATTGCAATCTTAGCAATATTAATGTTAATAGCAATACCAAATGTAATAAATTTATATAGGAATGCAAGAAAAAATACATTTGTAAGTGATGTACAAAGTATAATAAGAGCATCAGAACAACAATATGTAATGAATTCAATGAATAATGGAAATAGAACATGTTTTGATAGTACAACAAATCCATTAGAAATAGAAGCAAGAGACAACTTAGTTTATGTAGTAAGATTATCAAATAAAGGAAAAATAACAAGTATAGAAGTAGTAGATAATAATTATCAAATAATAATAGATGATAGTAATGGAATAAGTAAAGATGAAATAGGAAAGTCTTATCAAATAGAAAACAGAAACAAAACAACAGATATAATTTCATGTAATAATAGTTTTTTAGTAGAGGGTGAAGAAGGAACAGGAGAAGAGAATACTCCATATAAAATACAATATATAGAAGATTTAGTGGAATTAAGTGAAAAAGTAAATAGTGGAGAAACTTATGCAGGAAAGACAATAATATTATCAAGAGATTTAGATTTTAAGAATAAAGATAGTTATAAAGATAAAGACAGTGAATTATATACACAACTTACAACAGGAAATGGATTTACACCAATAAAAACATTTAGTGGGACATTTGATGGGAAGAATCATAGAATAGATAACTTATATATTTATAATAATAAAGGTCAATTTGATCCTATAGGATTTATGGGAACAATGGTCAATGGAACTATTAAAAATTTAACGATTGGTGGAAATATAAAAACTGATTATAATAATGACTCTGCTGGAATTGTTGC